>JAIOSV010000040.1 GCA_021107435.1 Candidatus Sabulitectum sp.
CATCCGATCTATTTCATTTTGCGGTATATGGAATCTGTTTGCTTCTCTCCCTGATGCGCTGAGGAAGCCGCTCTGCTTCCAGTGCAATACCTGAGAGATCATGCAGTACATCTGCAAGATCGGTGAGCCGATCAAGCATTCCCAGAGAAAAGAGGACTCTGGCGAATATGCCAATGGACACTCCCGGATCTCCATTTTCAAGCTTCAATAGAGTTGTTCTACTGATAGATGCCCTTTCCGCAAGAAGTCTGGTGGGTATGCGGCGACGCTTTCTTGCATCAGAAATATCATGTCCCAGCTTTCGTAGAGCATGCTGAACCGGTATTGGCAAACTGAATGAATATGATTTATTCTGCATGGTGCTCCATTTGTTCTAGTGTTCATTATACTGAGCGTTAACTTAGATAAGGTATATGATAATGGACGCAAAGTCAAGAGTTAATAAGAAATCAGTTTCCCGGATCTTTCCCGAATGATATTCTGTCCGGTGAGCCGTTCGGGGTCAGGTCGGCGGGTTTTGATCTGAATACTCCTGTGACAGTTGCTGCAATTATCTTAAGATCGTAGCAGAAACTGCGGTTTTTCACATAATGGTTGTCCAGCTTGATCTGCAGCCTCTTGTTCAGCTTTCCTTTTCTGAGGAGCCACAGTTGTGCCGGTCCTGTCCAGCCTGGTTTTACTGTTTCCCGGATTTCAGTATCCAGACCTTTAAGGAGAGACGCCGGAAGTGGTCTTGGACCGACAAAACTAATTCTGCCCGTGAGTATGAGAAACAGTTCGGGCAGTTCATCCAGGTGCAGCCGGCGAAGAAGTCTTCCACAAAAGTTTATACGACGGGCTTCAAAGAAAACCCGTCCGGTCTCTTTTCCGCTCTTCATGGATTTTATCTTCCAGTGGGTGTATTCCACTCCATGCTGTCCAATACGTCTGGATCGGTAAAGAGGAGGAAAACCGATAAATGCAGAAGAGATGAAGAGAGTGATAAGTATAAGGGGCAGAGTGATTATCAGAAGTACTATTGCTGCGGGTACCTCCAGAATGCGGGGCATCAGGATTTTTCAGCTTTTATGCGGGAGATGAACTGCTCGCCTCTCTGAAAAAGATCGACAAAAAATGGAGCACCGCTGCATCCCGGAGAGAGAAGCAGAGTTCCCGTTTCTTCGGGATTCAGATAACTCATTCCAAGATCAACTGCTTCCCGCATATCTGTCGCTGTTCTGAGCTGTTTCGGGTTCATGTTTCTCAGCTCATTCCTCAGTTTCTCAGATGCGGGATCATTTTTGAAAAGAATAACGCAGTGAACTTTTTCTTTGATCAGTGATGCAAGGGGACCGTAGTCCAGGTTCTTGTGCCCGCCGCCTCCGGCAATAAGCACCAGCTTCCCTTTGTTCAGGCTTGTGATGGCCCTTATCACCGAATCAGGTGTGGTGGCGGCGGAATCGTTGATGAAGCGGATTTGTTCCTTTTTCCCGGCGAACTGGAATCTGTGCGGTATTCCCGGGAAGGAGGTGATTCCCTCAGCTGTGCTTTTCGGGTCAACTCCGGCCGCGACCGCGCAGCAGATTGCCGGCGGGATGAGGCTAAGATGCACCGGTACAGCCATGTGTTCAGGAAGAGAATCCCGGTGTATGATTTCTGTTGTTTCAGAGCCTTTCCAGATTATCCGGTCGTTTTGTATGAATGCCCCATTTTTACTTTCAGAGAGAGCGGCTTTTGATGAGAAGTAAAGCCTTTGGGATTTACCGGGAATTCCTTGAAGAGCAGGATCGTCCAGAGGCAGAACAATAATGTCATCTTTTTCCTGATGCCTCAGGATGGATTCCTTGTCGAATCTGTAGTCTTCCATTGAATCGTACCAGTTCATGTGATCGGGAAAGAAGTTCAGCCAGCAGCCGATGTGCGGTGATCTTTTGTGGAGATTCATTTCCGCGAGCTGCCAGGAGGAGAGTTCCAGAATCGGGCAGATGGATTTGTCGTCAACAAACCTGAGAGGGGAAACACAGTTGTTACCTGCCGCCACTGTGTTCATTCCGGCGGTTTGGAGTATGTGGCTGACCAGGTGTGTGGTGAAGCTCTTTCCTTTTGTTCCTGTTATGCCGATCCAGGGTCTTTCCGCTGTTTCGCAGAAAAGACCAATGGGGCTTTCAACGGGAACTCCAGCGTCTGTCGCTGCAACCAGGTATTTATTGCTGCGCTTTATGCCCGGGTTTCTGATAACCAGGTCGGCGGATGTGAAGTCTTCAATCCTGTGACTGCCCAGCACGAACCTGATCTTCAGGCCTGTCAGCTCCGCGAGGGCTTCCCGCAGTACAGATGCATCCTGAAGATCTGTTACTGTTACTTTTGCGCCGTGACTGTGGGCAAAGAGAGCGGCGCCCACTCCCCCATCTTTAGTGCCCAGCCCCATGACAAGAACATTTCTGTTCTGCAGGTTTTCTCCCTGTCTGAAGAGCTTCATGAAAGAACCCCGAAGAGACTTCTGTCCAGGGGGTGGCAGTACAGGTACTCCGGGTATTGATTTCTGTAGAGGTCGTACAATTTCTTCCCCACATGATAATCATGGCGGCTGCCGCATACAGGGCCGCATGCCTGCTTTGATTTGAAACCTTCCCAGTCGAAATCGTCAGTCCACAGGCAGTCTGGTTTTACACGGCCAACAAATCTCTGGCAGGCATGAATCATTCCGTTCGGGTCAACAAGGGCAGTGGTGTTGCCCGCGGTACACTGAAGTTCCGGAATCCAGTGGCCCAGAAGCAGTCTGTGGTGACCTCCCAGGCGAATTGAATGCCTCGAAGCCTTTGAGTAGGCGTTTTCCAGAAGCTCGTATCGTTCCTCCGGGGATAGTGGATTTTTGTCCCGATGAAGCAGAGAAATTGAAAGTTCTTTCAACCCAAGTTCTTCGGAGATGAAGCTTAAATAATCGGGAAGACAAGTGGAGCTCCGGGCATCCAGTACAGCGTTCAGATAAACCGGGAGATCCAGATCCATCAGCATCTTCACTCCCGCTACAACCCGGTGGAAAGAGCCTTTTCCATCTGCCATCCTTCTTCTTGAATCATGGAGAATCTCCGGTCCGTCCAGAGAGACCACATGGATTAATCGTTTTTCTCCCTGAAAGAATCTGAGACGATCTGCCGGAAGGATGGTGCCATTGGTGTTTACAATCACCAGGCCGTCAGGGACCTTTTTGAAGAAATAATCGGTTGTTTTAAACAGCAGATACTTTTCCAGCCACGGTTCTCCTCCTGTGAATCTGATCTGCGGTCTGGCCGGGGGATTGGAGTTGATGATGTGCTTTGTGAACGACTCCGCTATTCTCATGAAGAGAGCGGGATCTCCCCGCTTCAACCCTGCAGGAAAGTAGCAGTACTCGCAGACGCAATTACAATTGCCTGTGGGCATAAGGTAGAGGGAGGTTACCATCAGAAGAGTGTTCGAGAATGAGTATTGAGAGAAATTGAGATATCAATTGATGTTGTAAGATCGAACATGCTCTAGTACCCTGTCATGAAATATGTGTCGGTATAATGCGCTGCTATTAAGAGTTCCAGCAAGGCACTGGTTTATGCGCATAGCACCGCTATGTAATTGAACCAGTAACGCCGCTGGGGCTCTTAAG
>JAIOSV010000021.1 GCA_021107435.1 Candidatus Sabulitectum sp.
AATCTGTTAGATTTACCGTGATATCATAGAAATCCGGCGGCAGGGAAGATGGAACCGATACTGTGATTTTCTGCACCCGCTCGATTCCAGGTCCAAAAAACTCAATTTCAAGATCACTGCCGGGCGAGCGATCACCGTATAAAACTTCTACCACGGGTAGAGAGAATGTTTCATTCAGTGGATTCTCCAGTTGAACCATGGCATCCCCGCTGTTGAAGATACCAAGACGCGAAACAAGAATTGTGAATGTTTCTCCCGGAACACAAATTACAGGTTGTGTCATCCGCGGTAAAAGAAGCGCTTCCGAAAAATACGTTCCTTCTTCCCCGGTTGAGGGTGATTCTGTTGATTCGAAAGCGCCAATGTCAACGATTCCGTTCTGTCTCGGATTTCCGTCGGGATCGGTGTCCGGCAGCAAAGTAGAGGCAATACCGAAACGTGTTCCGGAATTCAGGCAGGGTGATCCCTCTGTGAGATGAAAATCCAGATTACCCGGATCCGCGAAACCCATAAAGGACAGGTTGTCAAATATGTAGGTATTCGTTCCATCAAGTATCTCACCGTAGTCATCAACAACAACGCAGTTCACCAGAGTGAACTCATCGGAATCGCAGAGACCTTCTCCGGAATGAGGACCAACGGTACAGTTCAGCAGTGTTGCTTCGTAGTCGCTTGTACCCTTGCAGTCGACTCCGTCCTCTCCATTACCGGCAAAAAGACAACCTGTAATTGTGTTTTCCCCGCTGCTCAGGCAGATACCATCAACTCCATTGCCTGTAAAGATACAGTTGGTAGCTTGAAGACCGGCTCCGTCTCTGCAGTTTATTCCGTCATTATCATTGTCAATTATCTGACAGTTATTGACCAAAGGGCAGGCTTCTGATCCACTCAACAGCATACCATGCCATGTACCGTAGCGAATTATGCAGTTCTCAACCAGAGGAGAACAGTTATCAATCCATAATCCACCATTGCTCTGGGTCGTAATACTGCCGGCACCTTCAATCAGACAGTACTCAAGATGTGAACTGCTCGAAGCAAGTCGTATGTAGTTGTATTCATCTGTTCCCGGAGCAGTCTGGAAAATGATTCGCTGATTCTGGGTTCCGATTGCTGTAAGTGTACCGAAAACTTCAAACTCGTATTCCTCAAAAAAACTGTCTTCGAACTGGAAAACAACACCCGGAGCAAGAGTAAGAGTCGCGCTGCCAGCAACTGAAATATCATCGACAATAGTGTAAGTGCCTGCGGACAGAAAGCCGGAGAGCTCTCCCTGAAGATCGACCGCGTGTGCCTGCTGAACTCCGGCGTGAAGCAGACAGCTGACAGCCATCAGCGTTGCTGTCTCGCTAATAAATAATCTCATTATTTTCCTTTCAACTGAGCATAATCAGTGAAGGTTTGCTGGAAATTCTGAAATGGTTAATACTCTGTCTATTATAGAGTTGATAGCAGTTTGGATCAATCGCAAAGCAGGTGCCCTCCTGTCATTCAGTCGTTACTAATGTGTTCCAGACAGATCCCCTGGGCAATCCATGTTCGCTCCCGACGATGAATCTCAATATATAGAGGAGTGGTAATTGGACCAAAACAATGAGTGCCTTTCTGAAGCAGCAACGGATCACGAAACGGTCTATTCTTCTCTCTCAACATTACCCTGCCGGCTGCCGGGAGTTTTAGATAGAGCATTCCATCCTGAATGGTGGAGCGGTAATCGGAAGCGTCTCCGGCGATGGCATTGCTTATAAAACATCTGCCCAGTCTCAGGGCTTCAGTAAACTGGGAAGGCTCCTTGAAAGGCCTGTCTAGAAGGATGTGCGTTCTTACCCTGTCAAAAAGCATCCGGTAACCAAAAACTTCCTTACCGAATATTTTGTGAGCATGAGCATCCGCGCCACCTATGAGACATCCACCTGTCTCAAACCACATATCAACCGCGTCTCTGCGGGGATGTCTCACCAGATTATCCGGATAGTGAATTCTTTTCCAGGCATTCAGCGGACTGACCCTGCGCTTCCAGCTGCTCATCCAGTTCCAGACCTCAATCCCGCTCACCGGGTGATCTGTACCAAACCCCCATGGAAATTCTCCGTAGGTGGGTATGTGGGGTCTAGCCTCAACAGGATGGGCAATTACCGCAAGCCCATTCATTGAAAGAACATGGTCAAGTTGATCCAGAATGTGACCGACAGGGTTAATTGAATCAACGCCATACACAAGCAGATGACTCTTCAGATCTGTATGCTGAAGCTCCGTGCCAACAATTGACATGAGACCACCAGTAACTTTGCCGTGCCAGCCCTCTTCCATAAGGGTAAGATTTCTGTGATCATTGAAGGCTATGTAATCCAGACCGGCTTCAATACCCGATTCGATTATCTCTTCCGGTTCTCCATGTCCATCCGATCTTGTGGAATGCACATGAAGAACCCCTGTGGCTGAGTGTTCCTCAAAAACCACAGGGGTTGTTTCTATCAATCCGGTTAACCTCTGCGTTTCTGTATTTCTTTAACAAGAGCCGGGACTATTTCAAAAAGGTCACCGACAAAACCCTCTGTGCAGAACTGGAAGATGTTCGCATCCATATCTTTGTTCACAGCGTAAATAACGTCTGATGACTGCATACCGACCCTGTGCTGAACCGCTCCGGAAATACCCACTGCAAGATACGTTTTCGGTTGTACAGTCTTGCCTGTCTGCCCCACCTGTCTTGGGTACTCTATCCAGCCGTTGTCAACCGCCGCGCGACTGGCACCCACTGTTCCGCCAAGAAGATGAGCAAGGTCATGAAGCAGGGCGAAGTTCTCGGGATTTTTCATTCCCCGTCCGCCTGAGATAACAATTTCAGCCTCGGTGATATCAACCTCGTCACCTGCAGTCGGGATAAATTCCAGAACTTTTGATCTGTTCTTCACCATCTCAGCGGTTACTTCCAGATCAACAACTTCTCCGGTTCTGGATGTATCCGGTTCCATTGGTTTCATCACCCCGGGGCGAACTGTAGACATCTGAGGTCGCGTTCTGTCACAGACGATGGTAGCCATTATATTTCCGCCGAATGCCGGACGGGTCTGCATAAGCATTCCGCTCTCTGAATCAATTCTGAGTTCTGTACAGTCAGCGGTCAGCCCTGTATCCAGGCTCTTTGAAACACGCGGCATTACATCTCTGCCTGTTGTCGTGGCGGCGGCAAGAACAATCTCCGGTTTGCCAACTCTGATAACATGTGTAAGTATGCTGTTCCATGGTTCAGTTGAAAATTGCTCAAAGCTTTCGTGAACAGCTTTTATTACTTTATCTGCTCCCGCGTGTATCAGCTTCTCCGGTGCATCATGTGGATCATCTGTAATTACAAGAACAGAAACTTCCTTTTCACCGGCGGAAAGCTTCCTGGCCTCTCCCAGAAGTTCATAAGTACTTCTGTCAGGTAATCCGTTTCTCATCTCGCAGAGAACTAGGATGCCCGAGTACTTTGCCAGCTCCTCTTTGTTCCCGCCGAACAAGTGGTGAATCGCAAGAGATTCGAACGGACAGGAGTCTATACAAATACTGCACAGCGTACAGTCATCTGAAACCACTGCTCTCTTCATTTCGTTAATGGAAAGAGCCTGAACAGGGCAGGTTTTTACACAAATACCACAGCCGGTACAACTGTCTTTTATTTCAAGAAATCCACTCATGACGTGCCTCCCTCTTCAAGCAGCAGATCTGCAAGTTTTGAGGCAAGCTCTTCCGCGCTGCCCTGGTGAATCTGCCCACCCGTGCGCGGATCAGGTGTAGCTGTGACAACAACTTTTGTGGGAGAACCGTTGAGTCCGGTTTCATCCCCGGTAAGTCCAAGGTCGCTTAATCCCCATACCGGTATCTGAGCTTTTCTTGATTTCATTTTTCCTCTGAGGGAAGGTACCCTTGGTACATTGGCATCCTTGAGAATGGTAAGCACCACAGGAAGCTCAGCCTGTACCACCTGTGTTCCGGTTTCAACATACCTTTCAGCGGTGATGAATTTACTGCTCAGTTCTCTGACCTTACCGACAAAGGTGATCTGCGGCCAGTCAAGTGAAGCAGCTACACTGGGGCCCGTCTGGGCAGTATCCCCGTCAATGGCCTGCTTCCCGAAGAAAACAGCATCCACATCTCCAAGCTCATTTACTGCTGCTGCCAGTGTATGGCTTGTTGCCCAGGTATCGGCACCGGCAAAGGCTCTGTCGCTAATAAGGATGGCATCATCAGCACCCATGGAAATGGCTTCTCGAAGCACTGATTCCGCCTGGGGAGGCCCCATGGTAATAACCGTTACCGCTCCGCCAAGTTCATCCCGCCATTTCATAGCCTCTTCAAGAGCATAGGTGTCAAAGGGATTCATTATTGAAGGCACACCGTCGCGGATAAGAGTGCCCCTCTCGGGATCAATTCTCACCTCGGCAGTATCCGGGACCTGCTTTACAGCAACAACGAACTTCATCAACTCCTACTTTCTCTTGGCTTCTTTTATCATGGCCTTTGCGATCACACTTCTCTGGATCTGATTGGTACCCTCATAAATCTGAGTGATCTTAGCGTCTCTCATCATTTTCTCAACAGGATACTCTCTCATATAACCGTATCCCCCCAGAATCTGTACGGCATCAATGGTTACTTTCATTGCGACATCGCTTGCGAACACTTTTGCCATGGCAGAAACCTTTACAATATCCTTTGACCCAGTATCAATCAATCCCGCAGCGGCATAAGTAAGGGCGCGAGCAGCTTCTATCTGAGTTCCCATATCCGCGAGCATGAACTGAAGACCCTGGAAGGAGTTGATCTTCACACCGAACTGCTTTCTTTGCTCTGCATACTTCAGGGCCTCATCCAGGGCACCCTGAGCAATTCCAACAGCCTGAGCGGCAACTCCGGGACGGGAATTGTCAAGAGTTTTCATGGCAACCATGAATCCAAATCCCTCACGGGAGATAAGGTTCTCCGCCGGAATCCGGCAGTCTTCAAAAATCAGTTCACGGGTGGCGGAAGCTCTAATTCCCATCTTGTCTTCTTTTTTACCGTAACTGAACCCCGGAGTACCTTCTTCGACGATGAAAGCACTGGCACCGCGAGCGCCGCGGTCAGGGTCAGTCAAAGCAATAACAGTATAGATCTGAGCCTCTCCGCCGTTTGTAATCCACTGCTTTGTTCCATTAAGTATG
This sequence comes from Candidatus Sabulitectum sp., assembly GCA_021107435.1. GTDB lineage: Bacteria > Fermentibacterota > Fermentibacteria > Fermentibacterales > JCC-6 > Sabulitectum. Next base: position 5,187 of record JAIOSV010000021.1, read on the forward strand.
TAGTGATCTCCATCTTTTATGGCCCGGGTCTTTACACCACCGGCATCACTTCCCGCTTCAGACTCGGTAAGAGCAAATGCGCAAAGCTTTTCTCCTGAAGCAAGCTGGGGAAGGTATTTCTTCTTCTGTGCTTCTGACCCCATAAGGAGGATAGGCATAGCGCCAAGGGCGTTCGCCGCGTATGAAACAGCAATACCGCCGCAGTAACGACTCAGTTCTTCTGTGGCAACCGCGAGAGCCATACTTCCCATTCCGGTTCCGCCGTATTCCTCCGGAATGTAAATAGTGAACAGGTCACTCGCAGCAATTACATCCATTATCTCTCTGGGAAACTTGTTTTCCTCATCCAGCTCAGCTCTTATGGGAAGAATGTGCTTCTCTCCTATTTCAACGCATATCTCCTTGATTGCCAGTAAATCCTCATTCAGCATGTAGTCCATTTACACCCTCCCCTTCAAGCGTCTGAAGTGCTGCGGCAGCAGCCATTTCCTGTGATATCTTTTTGCTTGATGCCCGACCGGTGCCAAGCACAAAACCATTTATTATTACACTAATATCGAAAACCGGGGCGTGTGACGGCCCGGCTGTTAAATCCGTTCTGTATTCAGGCAGAGGTATTTTCCTTGCCTGACAGTACTCCTGGAGAAGAGTCTTGGGATCACCGGAGCAGGTTGCCTCCTCGCAGTCTGTCAGTGTATCCCTCACAAACTGAAAAGCTTTCTCAAATCCGGAATCTGCGAACAAGGCCCCGGCAACAGCTTCATAAGCGTCAGCGGCAACAGAATCAGGAATTTCTCCTCTTCCAAAATCTGATCCTGTGACAATACTCTCTCTCAGTCTCAACCTGTCTGCGCACCTTGCAAGTGTAGATTTCCTTACAAGATCAATCTTCATTCTGGAGAGCTCTCCCTCGGAGGCTTCCGGATTATCTCTCATAAGACTCCATCTCACGGCAAGTTCAATAACCGCGTCACCAAGAAACTCAAAACGCTCGTTATTCTCAGCGGGAGAAGCGGATTTGTGAGTCATGGCAACACGCAACCGCTCAGAGCAACTGAAAAGTCGCTCCAAACTGTCTTTCTCCCAGACTTCAGCTATCACCTTTGTATTTTCGAAGGGCGATGCAGACATTGTGTCCCCCGAAACCAAGAGAATTACTCAAGGCGCACTGTATGTCAACTTTCCGGGCAACTCCCGGCACATAGTCAAGGTCGCAGCCCTCACCGGGATTCTCGTGGGTGGCGGTGGGGGGCACAATTCCGTTCTTTAAAGCCAGCGCAGTGAGCATAATCTCCATGCCTCCGGTTGCCCCAAGCATGTGTCCGTGCATGGCTTTTGTGCTGGATACCATAACGTTATCGGCCTGGTCTCCCAGAGCTGCTCTGATTGCGGCGGTTTCGTTGATGTCGTTCAACAGCGTGGATGTGCCGTGAGCATTGACGTAATCAACATCACCGGGCTTCATTCCCGCATCCTTGATGGCCATTACCATAGCTCTTGCGCAACCCTCTCCACCAGGCGAGGGAGCAGTTATATGATGCGCATCGCATGACATACCAATACCGGCCACCTCGGCGACAATATTGACTCCACGGGCTTTCGCGTGCTCGAGTTCCTCAAGAACAATAATACAGGCACCTTCCGCAATAACAAATCCGGACCTGTCTTTATCAAATGGTCGGGAGGCCTTTGCCGGTTCGTCGTTAAATGTGGTGCATAGAGCCTTCATGGAACAGAAGCCACCTATACTCATCATTGTCAGTGGTGCTTCGCTTCCCCCTGTCACCATTACCTCTGCTCTTCCAAGGCGTATTGCGTCCACTGAACATGCAATAGCGTGAGAGCTGGAGGCGCAGGCTGTAACTGTCGCGAAATTCGGTCCTTTAGCATTGATATCAATGGCAACCTGGCCTGCGGCCATGTTACTGATCATCATGGGAACAAACATGGAGCTGATTCTTCTGGGACCTCTGTCCATTGCTGTGGAGTGCTGGGTTTCGAAGGTTTCCATGCCCCCTACTCCTGAACCAATGATAACTCCAACACGCTGTGGATCTATCGTCTCCCCTGATAAACCGGAATCATCCCAGGCCTGTCTGGCAGCGGCCATGGCGAGCTGAGTATATCTGTCATTTCTTCTTGCGCTCTTTGGATCAAGAATCTCAGCAGGATTAAAATCCTTAACCTCTCCGACAACTTGACTGGTGAACTGCTCCGGATCGATTCTGGATAATCTTACTACACCGCTTTTCCCTGCCACGGCATTTTCCCAGGCCTCTGATGTCGAATTTCCGATGGGGCTGAAAACACCCAGACCGGTTATTACTACCCGTTTGTCAGACACGGAATTCCTCCAGGTACTTTAATCCGGTGAATCGCCGCACCTTCCGGCTGCGGCGATTCACCGGCGATTCATAAATAATTCTTTCCTAAGCTTCTATACCTTTTGTCTTCAGGAATACAACTACTGATCCAACTGTCTGAAGGTTGTTACCCTCCTCGTCTGAAATCTTGAGATTAAAGGTATCCTCAAGATCCATCATGAGGTCAACCATGTCAAGCGAGTCTGCCCCAAGGTCATCCTTGAGGTTGGCTGAGTCTGTAACTTCCTCGGGTTTAACATTAAGTCGACTTACAATAATTTCAGCGATACGGTTTTCAAGAGACATTATTCTTCCTTTCTCAGGTGGTAAGACCGCCATCAACGGGCAGTACAATACCGGTAATATACTTGGCTGAAGGGCTCATGAGAAATGCAACCGCTTCAGCAATTTCAACAGGTAATCCAAGTCTGGCCGCAGGAATCTTCGAAAGATAATCCCCGCGGACTTCATCTGATAATTTCTGTGTCATTTCCGTCTCTATAAATCCGGGAGCCACCACATTAACCCTGATGCCCCTGCCGGCCAGTTCTCTGTTCAGAGATTTTGACATACCGATAAGACCGGCTTTGCTTGCTGCGTAATTGGTTTGACCGGCAGCACCGATAAGACCCACCACTGATGAAATGCTGACAATACTGCCTTCTCGTGCTCTTATAAGAGATCTCATGAAAGCCTGTGTAACCTTCCACGCACCTGTAAGATTCACATCAATCACCAGATTCCACTGATCTTCGCTCATACGCATCATCAGGGCATCCCTGGTAACTCCGGCATTGTTCACAATGCCTTTGACTGTCGGGAGATCGTTACCAACTTCGACGGCCACCTCAGCAAGTTGTTTTGAATCTGTGATGTTAACTGTATAGGGCCTGTAGTTTTCTCCCAGTACCTCGGCAGATTTTTTCAGGTCGTCTCCCAGCATATCCAGAGCAGCAACGGTCCAGCCATCGCTGATAAGTTTTCCTGCTATTTCAAGACCGATGCCCCGGGCAGCCCCGGTGACAACAGCAGTCGCGTTAAGACTCATCGCTCCACCTCACAACTATTCCACCCCAGGTAAGCCCTGCGCCGAAAGCGGCCAGTACTACGACAAAGCCCGGCTTGATCGTTCCATTGTGCAAGGCTTCATCCAATGCAATGGGGATTGATGCACTTGATGTATTTCCGTATCTGTCAATGTTGACGTAAACATCTTTCCACTCAAGTCTGAGCACTCTGGCTGTGGATTCGATAATCCTCACATTTGCCTGATGAGAAATGAGAAGATTAACATCCTTGTAGGTAAGCCCTTCTTCATCAAGGGCTTTCAAGGCGGAATCGCGCATGGCTCTTACCGCGCTCTTCATAATCTCTCCACCGGCCATGTGTACTGTGTTCTTTTTCTGGTCTATGGCCTCATGAGTTATTGGCTGTCTGGTTCCACCTGCCGGCTGATCCAGAAGATGCCCGAGAGAGCCGTCACTGCCCCAGTGAATACCGCCAAGCAGTCCGCCTGGTCCTTCACTGCCAATGCAGGCTGCTCCGGCTCCATCGCCGAAGAGAACACAAGTATTCCTGTCTTCCCAGTTGGTTATCGCGGAAAGCTTTTCCGCGCCGATAACAAGAACCCTGTCAAGAATACCCGATGTGACAAAGGCCTTTGCCTGTATAAGGCCATAAATAAAACCGGTACAGCCAGCTTCAAAATCGTAGCAGGGAACCTTATTCAGACCAAGGCGATTCGCGACAAGGGCTGCTGTGTTTGGAAAAGCGAAGTCCGGGGTTACGGTTCCCAGAATAACAGCCTGAACATCTTCAGGTTTCCAGCCGGCGTCATCCATTGCCCTGCGGGCAGCTTCCAGGGACATGTCGCTGTTAGCCATGCCATCCGGAGCAATGTGGCGCTCTTTGATACCGGTTCTTGAGGTAATCCACTCGTCACTTGTATCAACCATCTTCGCCAGATCATCATTGGTCAGAATTGGTTCCGGAACGAAGTGACCTGTACCTTTAATGTAGGCGTGTCTCTTATTCAACAGCTTTTCCCTCCTCCATGAGTTCCGCCATCTTATCTCTGATGGCTTCCACTGCTCCACTGCGCCTGAAGTCGCATGCAGCCGCAATGGCGTTCCTGATGGCCAGTGCCGAAGAGCTTCCATGGGCTACTATAGCAACCCCGTTGAGGCCCAGAAGAGGAGCTCCTCCATACTCGGCAGCGTCAAATTTTTTCCACAACTTATTGAATGATGGTCTCATAAACAAATAGCCCATCCTGGAAGTCCATTGCTTTTTCATTTCAAAATAAAGAGTTCCCCCGACCATTGACGCTATTGACTCTATGAATTTAACAAGAACATTGCCGGTGTAGCCGTCACAGACGACAACATCCGCGTCGCCCATAAGAATACCGTTCCCCTCGATATTGCCGGTGAAGTTGAGGGGGGCTTTTTCGAGCATTTTATAAACTTCCTTGATATCAGCGGGGCCCTTGGAAGATTCACTGCCTACATTAAGAAGAGATATTTTGGGCTTCTCTACACCAAAAACAAGCCTGGAGTATATACTTCCCATAAAAGCGAATTTGTAAAGCAATTGCGGTCGGCAGCCCACATTGGCCCCCACATCCACAAGAATAGTGGGATTTCCAACGGTTGGCACTGTACTCGCCAGAGAAGGACGGGAAATGCCCTTAATCCTGCCGAGAGCGAACATGCTGCTTGCCATCATCGCGCCGGTGTTGCCGGGACTTACCATGGCATTGGCGATACCTTTGCGCTGAAGCCCCGCCATGACCATCATGGAACTGTCCGGTTTCTGCTTTAATGCCTCCGCGGGATGATCATCCATTGTAATCACCTGAGAAGCATGCTGGATTTCTATGGGATACTTATGACCACCGGCGTTGGAAAGCAGCCTGGAAACAGTATCCTGATGACCCACCAGTATAACCTTCACATCTTTCTGTATCTTCTTCGGGCTTTCCCTGAAAAATCTCACGGCCCCGCCTACTACAACACCGGGACCGTGATCTCCACCCATGGCATCAAGTGCCACAACAACAGGTTTACTCAAGTTCAGTACCTTTCAGAGCACTAATCTTCAACGGGCTCTGTAACCTGACGGCCGTTGTAAAAACCGCAGTGTTTACAAACCCTGTGGGGTAACCTTGGTTCTCCGCATTGAGGACACGAGCTTGTTGACTTAACAGCAATCTTCCAGTGAGTGCGACCTTTGTCGCGTCTTGTGGAGGAATGCCTTCTTTTGGGAACGGGCATTGGGCTCTCGCTTTCATTTATACGCTCGAAGCTCAGGCTTCAAAGTCGTGTTCACAATTTTCTATGTTACGATTAATCCCGCACCTGGGACACAGCCCCCTGCACTGTTCAGTGCAGAGCGGCATGGCAGGCAGGGAGAGTATAATCGCTTCACGAACGGGGTCTAATATACAAACTGTTCCATCATTGTGCGAGACCTGTTCAACTTCCGGATCTGACAGCATGTCCGGATTCCACGAATACATTCTCTCAATCTCAGCTGTTACCGGAACAGTTACCGGAGCCAGACATCTGGCGCACTGCACAGAAAAGTCGGCTTCGAGGAATCCCCTGACTATTATCTCATACTCAGTTCTTACAATATCAAGATCAAGATAGCCTTCTTCAGAACTGAGTTCCGCTTCGGGTATACCCCAGGGAACATTTTTCATTTCAAGGGTGAATGTTTCCCGAGTAGTTCCCCTGGGGATGGAATTAATGGGTATGGATAGAGTTTCCTCGAAAATTCTCATCTCAGCTCTTTCCGAATTCTTCAGCCAGAGCAAGGGAAATTCTCTCGTTTTCCTCCGCGTTTTGCGACTGAACATAAATTCTGGCAAGAGGTTCAGTACCACTGAGCCGAACAAGAACCCATGTATTCTCATCAAGAACAAGTTGAACACCGTCAGTTCTGTTAACCTGCCTTACAGGAAGTCCTGCAGCCTCCTTCATGTCTGAGTTGAAGAGATTCTCCACAATGTACTTCTTCATAGCAGGTTCCAGAGGAAGATCAAGCCTTGTGTTGTAGAATCTGCCGTGAGCCTCCCAGAGCTTTCCAAGAAGGGAACCAAGGCCTTCTCTGTAATGACAAACCATTTCAGCGGCAAGAAGACCTGCCAGCACGCCATCTTTCTCGGGAACATGAGTTCCCAGAGAAAGTCCGCCGCTTTCTTCGCCGGCAAGCAGAACACCGCCTTTCAGTATCTCGGCACCAAGGTATTTAAAGCCAACAGGCGTAACTTTAACTTCAAGGCCTCTTGCCTCTGAAACTCTGTCGAGAAGACTTCCGGTAGTTATGGAACGGACAACCCTTCCGGCCTGTCCTGATTCTGCCAGATAATCAACAAGAAGGGCCATAAAATCATGAGGTGTAACGTAGTTACCGTTCTCGTCAACTATGCCGAATCGATCCGCATCACCATCTGTTGCGATTCCAAGAGAAGCACCGCTTCGTCTAACGCTTTCAGAAAGATCCGAAAGACACTGTTCATTGGGTTCAGGATGCTCTCTCCCCGCAAAAAGAGGATCTCTTTTGCCATTCAGTACTCGAACGGAACCACCCAGTTCAATAAGTTTTCTGTCGAGAACGCCACTACCCGCACCGCTAAAAGCATCATACACAACTCTGAGAGAATCAGCATTTCTGAAAGTTTCAACATTTATGAATTCATCGATATCCCTGAGGTATGGTGAAATGAAATCTGTTTTCAATACACAACCGCCGGTAGTGCTTTCCGGGGCAGAACCGGAAACTATCAGCTCCTCAATTCGGGCAGTATCGTCACCATCCGCAGGTCCGCCGTGATAGGGGCTGAACTTGATACCGTTGTAAAGGGGAGGATTATGGCTGGCAGTAAAGTTTACTACACCACCAAGGCCCATCTTCCGGCAGGCATGTGAAAGCACAGGTGTTGGTACACTTCTTTCTGAGACATACGCTTTGAATCCGTACCGGGCCATTCTTTCCGCTGCAGCATCAGCCAGCTCAGGTGAAAGAAAACGGCAGTCACCGCCTATGGCTATGCTGTTGAAGCCTGTTTCTGTCAGCCTCATCGCAATCGCGTCAACAACGGCCATTGCTCTGTCCCAGGTAAATTCCCTGGAGATCACACCGCGCCATCCGGATGTTCCGAATTTTATTATCATTGCCGCTATTCCTCCGTCAAGTATTCAATTGCTCGAAGAATGGTTTCGTCGTGAGGCGCGGTTACTTCGTAGTAGCGACTCATCGGCCACTCGCGCAAAGCTATCTCCCGAAGGAGGGCACGCTCCATGTAAAAATGACTTTCAGCAAATTCTTCTTCGGTGTACTCAATTTCCTCTGCATTCATGTAGTCTCTGAACTGCTGAAAGAGAACTTCATCCGGCCAGAAGTCAAGGGAAATGTCATTCTCCAGCGTATAGTCCACAGCAAATCGAAAAAAATGGCCATCGAACTCCAGTTCAGCAACAAGGGCAACACCGAAAGAATCAGGCTCTACTGCAATATCCGGAGTGATACCCCATATTTCCTCTGCATCCGAATCCATGAAATCATCCCGAAGAGTTCTGTCAATGCTGTTTCCATTCGGAGTATAGTACCTGGCAGTTGTAAGCTTGACACCATAGTGTCCAAGCCCGGGGTACTCTCCCAGATCGGAAAGAGACTGTACTGATCCTTTACCGAAAGTCCTTGTTCCTATCAGAGTAGCTGCATTCTGATCCTGAAGAGCTCCAGCGAGAATTTCAGAGGAACTTGCGCTGCCTCCATCAACAAGCAGAACAAGCTCTCCTCTGTAAAGAACACCCCTTCTGGTTCTGTAGGTGTATTCACCAACTGCCTGTCCCCGGGTGGTAACAACAACTGCCCCGGCCGGAAGGAAAATATCCGCAACATCTATTGAAGGAAGCATCAGCCCGCCGGAGTTACCCCGGAGATCCAGAATCATTTTCTCCGCGCCCTGATCATTCAGCTCATTAATCGCGTCAAGAACCTCGTTTGCCGAGTCCTCGCTGAAACGGGACAGCCGCACATATCCAATACCGGGCTCCACCATAAAACTGGCGGAAACCGATGGAAAATCAATTACATCTCTTTCAATGGGAAAAACGATAGGATCAGCCATTCCCGGTCTCTGCACGGTAAGAGTAACCACAGTACCACCGGGTCCCCTGATGAAAGAAACGGCTTCAGTTGTTGTAATACCTTCAGTGGACACACCATCAATCTCGACAATGCGGTCACCGGCCTTCATGCCTGCTCTGTAAGCGGGAGTCCCTTCAATGGGAGATACTACCGTGAGCCAGTTATCTCTCTGCCCCAGAGTGATACCCACACCTTCAAATGAACCCTCCAGTTGAATCTGAAGATTCTCCAGTTCCTCGGGAGTAAGAAGAACGCTGTTGGGGTCAAGCGATTGAAGCATTCCCTGAAGTGCTTCCTCTACAAGTTCTCTACTCTGAAGTGTATCCACGTAGGAGGATCGGGTAATGCCGTATACATCGAAAAACAGCTCCAGAGATGAAGCTCTGGCTGCGGGAGTTTCTTCATCCTGGGCGGCAGCAGCCGGAGGAAGTCCCAGCACAAGAGCTGCCGTGAGCAGCAGTGTGCCTGTTGTTACGGCGACCCATCCAGGTACAAGGTCTTTCATATACTAAATCACCCTTCTCTCTGCATATCTTTTAAGAACCTCATTCAGTATCAGTGAATCCTGTTCCTTCTCGCTTAGCAAACCGTCGACTACCAGAAATCGGTCAGGGTCACGGTCTGCAAGATTGCGATAGCCTTCCCGTACCCGGCGATGAAATGAAAGATCTTCCATTTCAATCCGGTCAAGCTTTCTTTCTGAAAGATTCATTCTTCTGAAACCCTCTTCCGGATCAAGATCCATAAGTATTGTCAGGTGCGGTTTCAATCCACCAGTGGCAAGCTCATTTGCCGCCCTCATCCCATCCAGAGGAAGGCCTCTTCCCCAACCCTGATAAGCGAATGTGGCATCGCTGAATCTGTCGCACAAAACAATGGATGCCCTTTCCAGAGCCGGTCTAATCACTCTGTCAACATTCGCGGCACGACTGGCGAAGTAGAGCATAAGCTCTGTAAGCGGGGGAACATCAAGCTCGGGGTTCAGCAGAATGGAACGAATTCTCTCTGAAACATCAGGCCCTCCCGGCTCCCGTGTGAAAACTGTCTCACTGCCGGTTTTCCGGAGGGCCCGCAACATGTATCTGCATCTGGATGATTTGCCCGAGCCCTCAACGCCCTCAAAGGTTATGAAAAGTCCGGGCAAATCGTCTCTCATTCCTGCTATTTCTCAGTTGCTTTTTTGCTGTTGGCTTTCTTTTGACCGTAAGCTGTAATGTACTCTTCAGTCAATCTGTGGCACTCATCATCGTAGTACTGCACAGGAGGTGACTTGAAGAAATAACTGGACGGAGCTTCAAGAGCACCGCTGAGACCATTGTCAAGCCCGAGCTTGGCACAGCGTACAGCATCTATGATAACACCGGCACTGTTGGGGCTGTCCCAGACTTCCAGCTTTGCTTCAATGTTCAAAGGAACATCACCGAAGCTGGTTCCCTCCATGCGGATGTAACACCATTTCCTGTCATCAAGCCACTCGATGTAATCGCTGGGTCCTATGTGGACATTACGGGGAAGCATTCCACCGGGGATCTGGCTGGTAACAGCATTGGTCTTGCTGATCTTTTTCGATTCAAGACGCTCGCGCTCAAGCATATTGAGAAAATCAGTGTTTCCGCCAACATTAAGCTGGTATGTACGGTCAAGCCTTACGCCGCGATCCTCGAAAAGTCTGGTCAGCACTCTGTGAAGAATGGTGGCACCAACCTGACTCTTTATGTCATCTCCCATGCATGGAAGGTTCTTATCGCGGAAACGCTTCTGCCAGTAGGGCTCACGGGCAATGAAAACAGGAATGGCGTTAACAAAAGCACATCCGGCTTCAAGTATCTGCTCCACATACCATTTAGTGGCCTCTTCGCTGCCGACCGGGAGGTAACTGACTACAACATCAGTCTTTGTCTCCTTAAGAATACTCACTATATCTGCTGTTGGTCCGGGAGCCTTCTCGATTACCGGCTTGAGATATTTGCCAATACCGTCGTGGGTCATTCCTCTGTTTACCTTAACACCAAGATTGGGAACATCACAGAGCTTGATAGTGCAGTTTGGATCAGCAAAGATGGCCTCGCTGAGATCTTTGCCTACTTTTGTGGTGTTAATATCAAAGGCTGCGCTGAATTCAACGTCCTTAACATGATAACCGCCGAGGTTAACATGCATCAAGCCGGGAACCCTGTCCCCGTCTTTAGCGTTCCTGTAGTACTCCACACCCTGAACAAGACTGCTTGCGCAGTTGCCCACTCCGATAATAGCAACCCTTACTTTTTTTGACATTCAATATCCTCCCTGACGGGTATAATGTTTAGAGAGAAAAGACACCCCTAGTCCAGGGGAATCCCTTTCCCGTCCCGTGTAACTTTCAACAACCGCTGCAAAGCAGTCAGCCAGGAACCCGCCGCAATAACGGCACAACTCCAGACAAGAACTTCAGACCCCCAGAAAGAAGAAAAAACAATACCGGCAATCACCAGTACAAGCCTCTCTGTTCTGGTAAACAGGCCCACCTTGCAATCAATACCAAGCCCCTCGGCACGGGCACGAACATAGCTTACAAGAAGTGAGCCGCCCATAGCCATGGGTATAATATACAACAAGCTATCATGTTCACTTCCTGCTTTTCCTGCAAGCACCGCAGTTAAAACAAGGATTTCACCAATCCTGTCCATGACAGAATCAAGAGCAGCGCCGCCCCTGGAAGATGTTTTTGTTAATCTGGCAATACTTCCGTCAACAGCGTCAAAGAGGCTCCCGAGAATCAGAATTATCCCTCCTGTAAGGTAAGTCCCTTTCCACACAAAGCAGGATCCCAGAAAGGTAATGAAAAAACCGGTGATTGTGGCACCGGCAGGAGTAACCCCCAGTTTTACAAGAAGCGGAACAACCGGACGAAGTAAACTCTTGAATGCCATTCGTATCTTCTCAGGGTTCAATCTGAGGCTCCTTCCACCAGAAGAGTTATCTCACCTTTGGGCACGGAATCCGTATATCTTTCCATAAGGCTGGAAAGGGTACCCCGTACAATTTCCTCATGAAGCTTGGTCATCTCCCGGGCAACACAACCCCGTCGATTACCGAACACCGAAAGCATGGCCTCAAGAACGGAAGACAGATGGTGAGGACCAACATAGCATGCAATTGTTCCTGTGTAGTCAGCCATAGCTTCAAGTCTTCTGCGCCTCCTGCCCTGCTTGAATGGAAGAAAACCCTCAAAAGCAAATCGGTCTGTGGGAAGACCCGAAACGACAAGAGCCATGATAACAGCGGAAGGACCGGGTATCATGGTAACCTCCGCGCCAAGTTCCACGGCAAGACCCACAGCCCTGTATGCAGGATCTGAAATCCCGGGAGTACCTGCATCGCTGGCCATTGCCACCGTGGCTCCCCGTCTGAGGAACTGCTCAATCTGAGGAAGTCTCCCTCGGATGTTGTGATCGTGACAACTGTAAAGACGCTTGCGTTCAGGAACGAATCTGCCGGTTCTTCTGGTATCCTCGGCCATTACAGCATCAGCAGCACTCAGAGCTTCAAGAGCTCTGGGTGACATATCATCCAGATTACCGATGGGAGTGGCAACGAGAACCAGCTTACCGCTGCAGTCTCTGTTCACCGGTTCTCCAAACTTGAACGAAGGTTCCTGATTCTTTCCAGCCTTGCCTGAGTTGCTCCTTCATTAATCTCAAGGGTAACATTCATTGTCATTCCCTCCGTAACACCCTGAGGCAGATATGATTCAGGCAGATGCCACTGAAAGCCACCTGGGGCAAGAATAACAGCAATGCCCTCTTCAATTCTGTCAAGGTCAACAGAAAAACTACTCTCCCGGTTCCTGGCCATGCCAGACACCTCCTCCAAGAATAGACTGGGCGATGTTCTTCATATGATCACCGGCCCTTTCGCAATAGTCAATGAAATCCAGAATAGCCAGGCCTGTCATATTGGCAATCCCGTAAGTAGCCAGGGACTTACCATAATTGTCTCTGGCTTCCTCTTCAATCTGATTCATTCTTCCCTCAAGAATCAGAACCTTCTGAGCAGCCTTAAGGTCATGGGTCTCCAGTGCAGATACAACCTGATTTACCATCTCCTTCAGGGTCTCAAAAGCCTGACCGGCAGCAACGGTAAGCGGCCCCTCAGAGTCAAGTACATTGCCTTCAACCCGGTTCCTGGCCTCCACCATGTTCACCGCGTGATCGGAAACTCTCTCTATATCATTAATGGTATGAAGAACAACTGGAAGCCTCAGAGTCTGTTCATAGGAGAGATTCTCTTTAAACAGTTGTGACGCGTAAACTGTCAAATCCCTCTGCATGTCGTCAACACTATCCTCCATGGCCAGAATTTTCTTCGCCTGATGCTTTCCTGTAAGGAAATGCTCCGCCGCCTGACACACACCCTTTCCGGAAACCCGAGCCATCTTGGTCATTTCCCTGTTCAGGTTGTCAAAAGCCAGAACAGGAGTAGCAAGAAGATTGGGATCAAGAAGTATATCAGGTACATGCTCTTCCTCCTCACCTGAAGGAATAATAAATCTGCTGAGCCTTGCAACGGCTGGAACAAAAGGAATAAACAGCAAGCAGTTCACCACATTAAAAATAGTATGCGCATTTGCCACCTGCCTTATCGGATCACTTGATGTCTTCCTGACAAGGTTCATGAAAAACCCGTGTGAATCCATGATAAGTATGGCAAAGTAGATAGCTCCAATCACCTTGATAAGAGTGTGAGCCATAGCGGTCTGCTTTGCGGCCCGGTTACCGCCGAGAGCGGCGAGCTGGGCAGTAATTGTTGTTCCAATGTTGTCGCCCAGGACTAGAAAAAAGGCACCCTGAAGTCCGATCAGCCCTGAACCTGCCAGTGTCATTGTAAGACCAACAGTTGCGCTTGAGCTCTGAACAAACACCGTCACAAGTGTTCCGGCGAAAATTCCAAGAAGCGGACTTGTACTGAATTTGGTAAAGAACTCCCTCACAGGAGCACTTCCCTGCAAAGGCTTCATTACGCCGCTCATGGTGGTCATGCCAAGGAAAAGCAAACCCAGACCCATGAGAACTTTACCCCACATCTGCCTTTTGTAGTTCTTTGAAAAAGAGGATATGGCAAAACCAATAGCAATCATGGGAAAGGCAAACTTTGTTATCTTGAATGCAATGAGCTGACCTGTGATAGTCGTGCCGATGTTTGCTCCCAGAATAACTCCAACAGCTTGCTGAAGGGTCATAAGAGCGCTGTTTACAAAACTGACGGTAATAACTGTGGTTGCGCTGGAACTCTGGATCAGGGCTGTCACCAGAGCGCCTGCCATGACCCCCATAAACCTGTTGGCTGTAAGAGTTCTCAGGATTGATTTCATCCGGTTGCCGGCAACCTGCTGAAGATTTGAGGACATCATCTGCATCCCAATAAGAAACACGGCCAGGCCGCCGATGATCTGGAAAACTATAGCCCTGATATCAAGAGATACAATATCGAAAGTCGACATGAACTGATGGCCATCGTCGTCAAAAAGAATTGCGGTGATAACAACCTCACCCATTTTTCCCAGCTCAATATCAACACGGGCTATTCCGTTTTCGTCAGTCTGTACCACAAGGCCTTCGAAAGAATCCTCTTCAATGGTGTAATAACCCCCGGACGGCCTGAGTCGGGCTTCACCCCCTGTAACAGCAAAGTGAACTTCATATTTCGCGATTGGAGCTCCGTTTGAGGCGTATGTCAGCTCAACAGCAATGGGATTATCCATCTCTTTTTCAGAGCTGCCATAATCTGCGTAAGGTAAAGCAACAAGATTGAACTCACTCTGAGCCAAGACTACAGCTGGGAATAAAGTCAGAACAATAATCACGAATTTCAACAGTCTACTCCATACAGCAATGGTCTACTCACCCGGTTCCTGGCCATGCCAGATACCTCCTCCGATGATAGACTGAGCGATGTTCTTCATGTGATCACCAGCCCTTTCGCAATAGTCAATGAAGTCCAGAATAGCCAGACCTGTCATATTGGCGATTCCGTAAGTTGCGAGAGATTTTCCGTAATTGTCTCTTGCTTCTTCTTCGATCTGATTCATTCTTCCTTCAAGAATCAGAACCTTCTGAGCAGCTTTCAGATCAAAAGTTTCAAGGGCGATTACTACCTGCTCAGCCATTTCCTTAAGCGTTTCGAACGCCTGACCGGCCGCAGTTGTCAGAGGGCCCTCCGAATCAAGAATGTTTCCCTCAACCCGATTCCTTACTTCCACCATGTTCACCGCGTGATCGGAAACTCTTTCTATATCGTTAATAGAATGAAGAATGACTGGAAGCCTCAGGGACTGTTCAGAAGAGAGGTTTTCTTTAAATAATTGAGAAGCATATACCGTTAAATCTCTCTGCATGTCATCAACACTGTCTTCTATGGCCAGAATTCTTTTCGCCTGATGCTTTCCTGTAAGAAAATGCTCTGCGGCCCAGCAGACACCCTTTCCTGACACGCTGGCCATCTTGGCTATTTCCCTGTCAAGACAGTCAAGGGCCAGAACAGGTGAAGTAAGCAGATTGGAATCCAGGAGAATGTCAGGTTCCGGAGCATCGTCATCTCCGGGAGGAATGATGATTCTGCAAAGCCTGGTGAGGGCTGGAACAAATGGAATAAACAATAGAACATTAACCACGTTAAACATTGTATGGGCATTTGCTACCTGCCTCATAGCGTCACTGGAAGTACGCCTGACAAATTTCATGAAGAAACCGTCCTGATCAAGTGCCAGCAGAGCAAAATAGACAGCTCCTATGACATTGATAAGGGTATGTGCCATCGCAGCCTGCTTTGCTGCCCGATTGCTTCCTATGGCGGCGAGCTGAGCTGTGATGGTGGTTCCGATGTTGTCGCCCAGCACAAGGAAGATTGCGCCCTGAAGCCCGATCAGACCTGATCCGGCAAGGGTCATGGTCAACCCGACTGTCGCGCTGGAACTCTGTACAAATACAGTCACCAGCGTTCCCGCGATTATGGCGAGAATGGGATTAGTACTGAAAGTGGTGAAGAATTCTCTCACCGGAGCGCTTCCGCGAAGCGGCTTCATTATACCGCTCATGGTGGTCATGCCCAGGAACAGCAGCCCGAGACCAAGGATTACTTTCCCCCACATCTGTCTTTTTCTGTTTTTTGAAAAAGCGGAAAGAGCAAAACCAACAGCGATCATCGGAAAGGCATATCTGGTAATCTTGAAAGCAATAAGCTGACCGGTGATAGTGGTTCCTATGTTTGCTCCCAGCACAACTCCCACAGCCTGCTGCAGGGTCATAAGAGCACTGTTCACAAAACCAACTGTAATAACTGTCGTGGCACTGGAACTTTGCACAAGAGCTGTTACAAGAGCCCCTGCGGCAATTGCCATAAATCTGTTTGCGGTAAGGGTCCGGAGGATTGATTTCATGCGGTTTCCAGCCACCTGCTGCAGATTCGCGGACATCATCTGCATACCAAGCAGAAACACTGCCAGACCGCCAATTATCTGAAAAACAATTGCTCTTACATCCAGAGAGACAAAATCGAAGGATGCAGTTGAGGGTACACCGTCGCTGTCTGTGATCGAGGCAGCTACAGTTATTTCTCCCATTTTGCCAAGTTCAACATTTACACTGGCAATACCGTTTTCATCTGTTTGTACAACAAGACCTTCTGCTGATTCCTCGTCAATTGTGTAAAAACCCTCAGCAGGTTTCAGGTCGGCATCACCACCGGTAATAGAAAAGTGAACTTGATAGTCAGCAATTGGATTCCCGGAGCTTGCGGAAGTTATCTCCACAGAGAGTGAAGTTCCCAATTCCTCCCCTGAATTACCATAGTCTACATGCTCAAGGGTCTGCACATTCAACTCGCTCTGTGCCAGCAATATAGGAGATATCAAAACAAGCAGAAAAATCGAGTATTTCAACAGCACACTCCTCTGTTTGATAAAATAACACCGTTTTGTACATGGGAAACGAATTGCTGGGAATATAGCAAAAGAATCGCGCTTCTGCCGATATTGTGAAAGACGGGGAAATACTGTTATTTTACTCGAATGAAATTACTCAAAACTCTTCTTGAAGCAATGCGCATTAAAGCATGGACGAAAAATTTCTTCGTTTTCGCCGCTCTGCTTTTCGGTAAGATCTGGTCACTGAGGGCTCTTGAGGAAACAACTCTGGCTGCTCTGGGTTTCGGCCTGATTGCCTCAACAATCTACCTGATAAACGATTCAGTCGATCGCGAAAAGGACAGGCTGCACCCCGAGAAACGTAACAGACCCATTGCGTCCGGCAGACTCTCTATCCGCAAGGCCATTTTGACAGCGGTAATCCTGGCAACAGCTACACTGGCTGCTGCATGGACAGTGGCGCCTTGGCTTGCTCTGGTCTACTCGGTGTACCTGGTGAAGCAGCTGGCATATTCATTCGGTCTCAAAAATGTTGTAATACTTGACTGTATCCTGATCGCTCTGGGCTTTGTTCTTCGGGCGCTGGCAGGTGTCGCGGTTCTGTACGACTCGGGCGAATTGATTACTCTTTCTCCCTGGCTAGTGATATGCACTTTCTTTCTTGCTTCTCTGCTTGCCTTCGCTAAAAGAAGACATGAGCTGGTTTCCATGGGAGATAACGCCAAAGGCCACCGGCAGAATCTGAAAGACTACTCTGTTCCTCTTCTTGATCAGGTAATTGGAATCAGCGCGTCCGCAAGTATTATCGGTTATGCTATCTACACTGTAAGTGACAGAACCGCTGATTTTGTTTCCCCGTACCTCTGGGTCACGATACCTTTTGTGGCATATGGGGTCTTCAGATATCTTTTCATTGTATACAGCATGGGACTTGGTGGAAGTCCTGACAAAGTTCTTCTGAAAGACACACCGCTGAAAGTCAACATTCTTCTCTGGGTAGCGACAGTGGCCGCGGTACTTTCCACAAATCCCTCAGGATAATGCGTAAAGTTTCCATTGAAGCACCGGCGAAAATCAACCTCGGGCTGAGAATCACCGGGGTTCGTTCCGATGGTTTTCATTCTCTTGAGAGCATTTTTTCCACTGTTACACTGACCGATGAAATTACCGTATCTCTTAATCCCCGTGTCTCCCGCGTTTCACTCACATGCACCGGAATCCCCTCCCCGACGGATGAAAACAATCTTGTATGGAAAGCTGCACAGGCGTTCATGAATGAGGCTGACGTAAAGGACAGGGATGGAATCAGTATTACCCTCCACAAGAATATTCCCTCACCGGGAGGTCTGGGCGGCGGCAGCAGCGACGCTGCCGCTGTTCTCCTTGCGCTGCGGGATCTTACCGGAATCAGAATCAACCTGACCCCTCTCGGGGAGCGGCTTGGAAGCGATGTGCCTTTCTTTCTTCTGCGAGCAGGCTCCGCCTTTGTTACCGGAAGAGGCGAAGTCCTGAAAGAGATGGTTCTGCCTCACTTCCATTGTGTTCTGGTTCACTCGGGAGAAAAAATTCCCACACCGGCAGCGTTCAAACTGTGGGACGAGCACCGGGGGGACTTGACAGAGGCATGCCCTATAAGCAATTATACCGCCCTGAAATTTGGAGCTTGGCATGAGGGTAAGCCTTTCCCTGTCAGACTTGACAACCACTTCCTGACCCTTCTCCATGGCCGCTATCCGGGTGTGACCCGCACGGCTGAGGAATTGTCCCGGCTGACCGGCGACTGGGGGCTCAGCGGTTCCGGACCTGCATTCTACGCACTCTTCAGGTCTGAGAACGAAGCAAAGGAAGCGGAGGAACATCTTGCCGGGAAATTCCCGTGGGTGTTCAGGTGTCAATCCAGATAGAATTGGAATTGGGGCGTCGTCAAATGGCAAGACACAGGGTTTTGGTCCCTGCATTTGGAGGTTCGAATCCTCCCGCCCCAGCCAGCTTTCCCGTCAGAAACGAAAGGAAATAGTAATGCCGATCCAGTTAAAAATGGAAAAGAGAGTCAAACTCGGTTCCAGGGAGTCCAGAAGACTCCGCAGAGCAGGTAGCCTTCCGGGCGTTATCTACGGGCAGGGTTCAGACATATCAGTCAAGATTGATCTGCATGAATTTATGTCAAAAATAGGTTACTCCAAATCCCTGGGAATCGTAGAACTTGAAGTTGAGGGCGAGGCACTTAAGAGTATCATCAAGGAAGTTCAGTGGGATACACTCACCGACCAGCCTGTCCATCTTGATTTCCAGCAGGTCTCCGATGATCAGCTGGTTACAGTTCCGGTGCCTATCAAACTTACTGGAACCCCTCTGGGAGTTTCCATTGACGGTGGAATTCTTGACCACTCCATGCATGAGCTTGAAGTAACCGTTAGAGCCGCGGATATCCCGTCGGAGATCATCTTTGATGTTGCCGGGCTGTATCTTGGTGACAGGCTTCACCTCTCCGATGTTGACCTTCCTGAAGGCCTCTCAGTGGACTTTGCGTTCGATCCTGTCATCGCAGGTGTGATCGCGCCCAAAGCACTCCTGGTTAAGGAAGATGAAGAAGAGAGTGATGAAGAAGGAACAGAGGAAGAGACCGCCGAGGGCGGGGAAGACTCCTCCGAGGAATAAAGAATGTGTATTTCGGATTCGGGAATCAGCATAATCGTTTGTCTTGGTAATCCCGGTCTGAAATACGCTCTTACATGGCACAACGCCGGCTTCTGGGTAGCAGATATTCTTGCCCGTGAAGCCGGTGTTTCCTTTAAAAGAGCAGGAGCATTCGAAATAGCTTACCTTCCCGGCGGCATTCATCTGGTTAAACCATCCACATACATGAATGAGAGCGGCAGATCGGTAGGTGCCGTACTGACCGCAAGACAGCAGGACCCTGAGAACATGCTCCTCATCTGCGATGATGTTAACATATCTCTAGGCACTCTTCGTCTGCGTAAAAACGGCTCAGCCGGTGGTCAGAACGGGCTTAAAGACACAATTGAAGTGCTGAAAACTGAAGAATTCCCAAGACTGAGAATCGGAATCGGGCCAAAACCCGATCGAATGGATCTGGCAAAATATGTTCTCAGGAAGGTACCTAAGCAACAGCAGGAGCTTGCCTCTGTAATGGCACACAGAGCAGCTGATTGCGCTCTTGAAGTTGTTAAGAACGGTATAGGGACTGCCCAGTCCATCTACAACGGAATATTCAAGTAAAAAAAGCGGGGGTACAGCAAAAGCAGCACCCCCGAATATGATCCGGCATATCTGCTACTGCATAGCGGATATCATACTAAAAAACGCGAAGCCGGTTGCCACAGCGTCACTTCCATCCATAGACATCTCACTGTAGATCTCACCTTCGGAATAACCGCCATTCCAGGTAAATATTACATCAGAGCCTATTTCCGGGATATCCATTCCGTTCGGACTTATGGTCATGATCAGGTTTAAATAGCCTGCAAGGCTCATCTCTCCTGCCATTTCTCCTGTTCCCTCCAGCTCCGCGGGGGTATAGTCGCCTGAAATTATGCTGAGCAGAATATCGGGTTGCGGGGCGGTCTCAATGAACAGAGCATTGTCGTGAACTGCCAGCCAGTAATCAAAAGTCATGGACAGAGTTGTATCCGGCTGGATATTCATAGACATGGAGTAAAAATCAGTACCGTCAATCTGAACAATTCCGTTGTTCTGAATATTGAAGCTATTCAGCATCTCCTCGTTCTGTTCCATGCCCGATATGAATGCTTCAATATAGTCGGAGTACATCACTGCGATTTCCTCAATGGAAATGTTCTCTGTCAGTTCGTATGCAGCAACCATATGCATGAATTCATCGTTGTAGATAGACACTGCGCCATTTGAAGCCATGGATGCCCAGAAATACAGATTCTCATCACTGATCTCACTGGTAAATACTTCAGTGAAGGCTTTTGTGATCTCAAAGGCAATCTCCGGAGGCATCTGGAAACGAACGGTGGCTACATCCCCCTGCGTAATGTACTGAATCATATCCACCTCAGAGGTTGAAACAAGCATTTCCGCAAGAGAGGAACCGGGAATAAAGGTTAATCTCTTTTCGAATACAAAATCCTCAGATCCGGTTACAAGAGTCAGTTCCATCATGTCAGCCTGTGTGAGAAAACTCTCTATTCCGTCCATGTAAACATCCATGATGGCAGGCACATAAGCAGGCATTGTGGTGTCGGCAGCCATCCCCTGCATCATCAGCATTCTGGCCATTGGCATCTGCGCTGCGGCCATCGGTCCGATCATGGAGAGGTTGAATTTCATCGTAAGACTGGCGGGAACAACTTCATCAAAAGAAGCAGCAGGAGCAAGAGCGGAGATCAATATTTCAAGTTTTGCGCTGGACATGGCCATAAGAACCACTCCCTGTACTCCTGCCAGATACATAGTGCCTTCTTCCGTATCCATGGAGTAGACATCTTCACCCTGAATCTGTTCTTCATCGGTTAACTCAGCACCCATCTCCTCCAGCAGAGAAGTGAAAAGCTGGAAATCAGGAGCGGAGGCAGCCATTCCCATACTCTGGGGCATGGCGCTTTCCATCCAGAAAACCACCTGACCGGATGTATCAAACCCATACCTGTAAGTCATGGAATCCAGACATGATACCGCGAGTTGTTCACATATCAGGTTTTCCAGCAGGTTCTCCCCCAGAACCGGAGCGCCATCTTCTATGTAGCCATCAATATTTCTTACCATTCCAGCAGGGTCGTTAAGAACAATTGAGATCATGGCTCTCTCCGGAACCACTGATAACGGGCTTGCCTCTTCAGCAGAATCACCACTGCCGCAGGCAATGAGCAGCAGTGCAGTGAGCAGCGCGGGAAGTAAAAAGCTTTTCATTCCTTCTCCCTTCATGCATAGTTAAATTCATACCTGCCATAGTTTAATCAATTCATCATGCTCTTGTCAAAAAACAGGCACTTTGACTGCGGGGTTGTAGTTCCATTAGTATTGCGATTATGAGTAATTCTTTCGATCTTTTCAGCAGCATTGACAGCGGCAATGCTCGAATACTGTTTCTTGACACCGAGACAACCGGTTCTGATCCGGCCACGGCTGAGGTATGCGAAGTCGCGTTTCTTCTGGCGGAATACAGCGGGTTTTCCTTTACCGGGGAAAAACAGGTTTTTGAGACCCTTGTTAAACCCTCAGTTCCTATTCCCCCCGAGGCTTCTGCCGTAAATCAGATAAGCAACAGAATGGTGAGCAATTCTCCTGCCGCTGAAGAATTCACTGAACAGATCAAAAATCTCACAGAACAGGCAGACTACATATCCGCTCACAACCTTCCCTATGATTACACCATTTTAAAAAGGCAGTACCCTGCGCTTTTCAACCGCTTTGATAAAAGCACATATATAGATACTCTCAGGCTCTCAAGGCAGATCTGGCAGGAAATTCCATCCCATGCCCTTCAAGCTCTCAGGTACCGGTTTGAACTTGATCAGAATATTCAGGGAGAGGCTCACAGAGCCCTTTTTGACACAGAACTTGTTCAGTCTCTTCTGCACTTCTCTCTCAAGCAGAGCAGTTGCAGTAATCTTCAGAATAACTGGAAGTCGCTTGTCGATTTCATTGTCTCTCCGCTTGAGGTGAAGATCTTCTCCTTCGGTAAATACAGGGGCAATCTTGTGGAAGATACCGTTGCCGGTGATCCTGACTACATAAGGTGGCTGCTCAGGCAGAAATGGCTTTCAGAAGAACATCCTGATCTTTACCACACAATTCTCAGCAAAACAGGAGCGAAAAAATGACATCCGGTTCCAGCTGGCTTGTAAAAGGCGGTAATACGCTCAGTGGTACATTAATGCCTTCCGGCAGCAAGAACGCCACACTGCCCATTCTGGCAGCCGCCCTGCTTACCGATCAGCCTGTTACCCTTTACAGATGCCCAGATATCCGGGATGTAAAAGCAATGATTAATCTTGTCCGCAATCTTGGAGCAGATGTAGTTGAAAGCTCCAATCCTCATACTGTCACAATTACCGCTTCCCGAATCAATCCGGAAAATCTCAACGAAGAACTTTCCAGAACAATCAGGGCATCGATACTGCTGGCAGGCCCAATGGTAGCCAGAACAGGTTCTATTGAACTTCCCCCTCCGGGCGGAGATGTTATAGGTAAAAGAAGGCTTGACACACACTTTCTTGTTCTTGAAATGCTGGGAGCAAAAGTTTCCTTCAGGAACCGAATGATAAGAGTAGATGCACCTGCAGGCCTCAGGGGCACCGAAATACATCTGGATGAACCAAGTGTTACCGCGACTGAAAATGCCATAATGGCCGCTTCCGTTGCAAAAGGCACCACTGTTGTCTACAATGCGGCATGCGAACCTAATGTTCAGGATCTTGCAGTTATGCTTCGCGGCATGGGCGCAAATATTCAGGGTGAGGGAACAAACAGAATTACAGTTCATGGAACAGGAAAACTTCTAGGGGGGGTAACTCACACTATCTGTCCGGATCACATAGAGATCGGCAGTTTCATCGGTCTTGCCGCCTGCTGCCGGGGCAGAGTGGAAATCCCCGGTGTACCGCAAAACATAATCAGACCAACCATGATCGGCCTTGGCAGACTGGGTGTGGAAATTCACCATGAAAATGGTACACTTATTGTTCCTGCGAATCAGAATCTGATTGTGAAACCTGACAGAAGCGGCGACATTCCAACAATCTACGATTCACCCTGGCCCGGTTTCTCTCCTGATTTGACCAGCACAGCAGTGGTGGTCGCAACACGGGCAACAGGAACAAGCCTTATCTTTGAGAAGATGTTTGAATCGAGAATGTTCTTTGTAGACAAACTGGCAGCAATGGGAGCGGCTCTTGTACTCTGCGATCCCCATCGTGTTGTTGTGTCAGGTCCGTCAAAACTGGTTGGAACAGAAGTTTCAAGCCCGGATATAAGAGCAGGAATGGCTCTTCTCACTGCGGCCCTCTGTGCAAGTGGGAAGAGCATAATTCACAATGTACATCAGATTGAAAGGGGCTACGAAAATATCGTTCAACGGTTGAATAATCTGGGAGCCGATATCAAACCTCTTAACAGCCGGGAACAGGACAAACAATGAAAAAAAGTCTTTTTGCAGCACTCGCCGCGTCTCTTATTCTTGCCGCGTGCAACGACCCCGAAGAGGAACAGACCTGGCCGGATGGCAGCATTCTATGGCTATCCGGAATTAACGCGGACACTGCTCTTTCCTGGTCTCCCTACGGGGATGTTCTTTTCTTCTCCACTTATGTTGACGGAGCAACCAGGCTTTTTGGAACAGACGGGCTGACCTCTCCTTCCGAGCGTACTTTTACAGGCATGGATGAATTCATGGGACCTCTTGGAGCATGGAATAACGAAAACGGAAGAATTGTCTACACAGCCTTAAATGCAGACAGCATGCGCAGCCAGATAAGGTCAATCGCCGGTAATGACGTATATGTTACAGTACACGTACAGGACAGTCTGCTCAACGCTTTTCCCACCTATAACATCACCGGTGACAGCATTCTCTACTGCTGCAAGGTTACAGGAGACTGGCGCCTTTATAAAATCTCAGGAAGCTACACCCCGGACTCTCTTGAATCCCCTGTTCTTCAACCGGGTTTCCCGGATGGAAATATCCTCAGGCCATCATACTGCCCTGACGACGGTACATGGATTCTCTTTCAACACAGAGCCAGCTCTTCTGATGACTGGGACATCATGATTGCTCATCCGGACGGCAGCGAGCAGAGAACTCTGGCACAGAGTTCCGCAGATGACATTCATCCAACCTGGGGCCCGAACGACGAATGGATTGCCTTCTCATCCAACAGAACCGGTAATTACGAAATCTATCTGGCCGATGTAAATAATGACACCCTTATTCAGTTAACTGATGACCCCGCAATGGATCAGTACCCCGCATGGAACCCTGACCAGAAATGGATAGCTTTCAGCTCAGACAGAGTTTCAGGCAATTGGAATATGGACATCTTCGCCATTAATGAACCGGATCTGCCATAATTGATTCGGATTAGTTACTGCTGCCGCTGCCTTCATCAATAACGGTTTCCCAGGCAGCAAGAGTTGTGTAATAGTCAGCTATTGAATAGCCCAGTATTGACACATCAAAGCCCAGCACAGCTTCTATCCCGCCAATTGTCTGCCAGAAGTACTCGAACTTCCCTTCCGCCTGACCTTCAAAAGTCAGGTACGGAACTATCTCAATGTAAGGCCCGACGATACCGTAAAAAGCCACTGAAACAACCGGCATGACATACCCCTGCAGTTCAATGTTCGAACACCCGCACCATTCTGTCGGATGCGCATTTAACGCTACGCCTGTTTCCCAGACTGAAGACCATGTATTGTTCTCGTATTCAGCCCCGGCAGTTACAAAAGTATTCAGATCAAAACCGGTGGTTATATTCGAACCTGTGGTGGAATTCAGATCAAATCCCGCGACAAATGACAGAGTTGCAACTTCGACTACCGGGACCCAGCCTACCCATTGAACAAACACCTGAGAATAAGAGTAGAGTGTAGTATCTCGGCTTAATTCCACCGATCCGGTGAGTGACGCGAGGAAGTCACAATCCAGAAAAGCATCACCGCTTGCAATTGCATGGAACTCGTTTATCTGCGAGTTCCTGATCTCGAACCCCAGATCAATTTCCGGATCGAATACGATTGTGCCTGATGTTATTTCGACTGTCAGATAAGAACCGCCGACATCGCCGGAAAACAAGGTAACTTCTGACAGATCAATGTTCATGTATTTTCCGGATACTCCTTCCATGACTTCTGTGACCGTCACAGCATCTCTACCCGGAGAGAAATGCAAAATGGTTTCAACTTCGCAGTTTCTTATCGCGTCGGTAAGAGATGCATTCCGTGTTGATAATATCATCGTATTTCCCAAAACGCGCTGTTCAGTAACCGTTCTCAAAAATCCGTAAGTTCCACAGTGTATCCCGCCACTTACAATAACATCACCAGGGTTGATACACAGAAACGAATCCGAAAAGGATAGTACTACTTCATCGTCAGTAATGCTTACTATTTCCGCATCCGTCAGATTATCAATTACAACAGTTTTGCTGCACTCCACCTCACTGATCTCAGTTCCCAGCGGTGAATTACTCACGCAGGCGATAGATGCCAGCATTATGCTCATTGTTGCTAATACAACTTGTCTGTTTATCATCGTCGGCCCCTTTTCTCCCTGAACAGATCGATTATTACTCTGAAAAAGATATTGTACTATTCCCCTTCCTCCGCTCCGTAAACAGAGTATACCAAAATTCACCGCTGAAAACAGATAGAAAACGAAGCTGGTTAACAGCGCCGGTTATTGGCGCTGCGCGCCATTACCGGCGCACATGCAAAGGGCCGCCGGAAAACCGGCGGCCCTTTTTATGCGACAGTAAGTCTACTGAAGCATCAGTTCGATAACCTGCATGAGCTCGGGAAGGAAGTTCGGATCTGTAACTTCAATGTCAAGCGCATAGCCGGCATCCTGGCAGATATCAAGAGCAGGTCTGAAGTAAGTATTACTGAAGGCCATAGCCGCTGCCATACCCCTCAACTTCAGAGTTGTTGTTCCTGCATGATGGCTGAACGAGTATTCGCCTTCATCGGCAAGACCGAGAAGCGCGGCAACACCGAAATGCACATCGCCATTCTCGCCTCTTGCGTTCTGAAGAATACCAAAGGCTGCAACTGCATCGGTTGCAAACGCTGTTTGACCAACTGCGCTCTGGTAAGTGGCATACTCGAATATCATCTCATTCTCGTACATGCACCATGTTTTGTATCGTTCCGCACCCACTTTTGTATCATCGTAAGGAACGCTGATGTACACAGTACTCGCTGATGCTCCGTTGACAATGGAATCCACACCGCTGTAAATGTGTGAGAACCCATTTTCAACTTCGAAGATAGCATTTATATCCGGATTACCAATCTCGAATGTGTACTGGAATCTGATTGCTCCGTACTGATCATAAAGCCATTGACCGATCTCCTGGTTATCCATAGCCGGTTTCAAACTATCCGGCTCAAAGACCACAAGAGAGTCGTCAATTATGAGAGTATCGGTTGTGCCAAAGGCATTGATAACTGTGAGGTCGTTAGCCGTAAGCACAGGGTAAATACATTCGAACTCAGACCAGTTCAGATTCTGAGGAACTACCGCAGAATACGTCTCTACAGGCCAGGTTCCTCCATCAAGCTGAACTGCCATGTAGTCATACTGATCTCCGATTACCCAGTAATCAGGTACCACTATTGCAGTCCAGCCGGCACCAACATAGGCATCAGGCCGGGCAACATTCATGTCGATAGCCTGCTGGAAATACTCCATGGCATCTTTGTAGTTGGCATCCTCAAAAGCCGACCAGCCCTTGGCAACCAGTCCGTCGTATCCGTCTACCGGAGGCAGAGTCACTTCATCAGCATCGTAGCATCCTGCTACGAGGATAAGGGAGGCCGCAACCGCAGCGATTATTGTTCTGTTGATTTTTTTCATTATTCTCCCCCCTTCCTACTGTACTTTAAGCATCTTCTGAGTAAGAACCTGACCGGCGGTCTCAAGTCGGCAGAAGTAAACTCCCGCTCCGACTGGAGAACCTGTGGAATCAGTTCCGTCCCAGATGATAGTATGGTTTGCCGCTGCCATCTCTTCGTTGGCAATGGTTGTTACAAGGCGACCGGTCATGTCAAAGACATTTACCCTTACATTTCCGCCCGCAGGCAGGCCAAAGCTTATCGCAGTCTGCGCGGTAAACGGGTTGGGTGCATTGCCGCCAAGAACGAGCTGAGCCGGAATCTCAGGTGAGAACACACCTATCCCCTCACCAAGAGCATAAACTCCGCCTTCTTCTACAGCGGCGGAGATCATTCCGTTCTGCATCCAGCTGTCAAGCTTGACCCAGCCCTCGCTTGTGTAACGATACACAGACGCGGCATTGGTGGTACTGTTGAAGGAAAGAGTTCCGTTTACATCAGGAATGGCAACGGGACCGACGATAACGCCGGTCATACGACCGCGGACATTCTGAATGGATGCGCTGGATTCAATGGCAAGACCGAGAATTCCAGTCTCTGCCAGAGTAACCATGCTTCCGCTGGGAGCTCCACCCTGAGGTATATCAAGACGGACATCCGTGATCTCAAGTGTCAGATCAGTATAGACAAAACCAACTGCTATGTCTCTGATGGCTTCCACGTAATGACCTGAGCTGTCATATCCGCTGAAGGACAGAGAGTAGGTTCCGTTGTCCCAGGCTGGAAAGACACCTGTGAAAACCGGTCCATACAAAGGGGTCATCTTGATGTTCAGTGTTGAATCACCAAGTGTGGCCTCAAATATGGGACCTATCCAGTCGTAACCCTCGGTATCAAGTGAATCCGGATCCACAAGTACAGTATAAACAGTTATGAACTGTGACATAATACTGTTCTGGTGAAAAGCGGTCTCTGTCTCGGGAACCACTTCATCATTGGAAATGTAGTACCTTAATTCCCGGGCACCGCCAGGATTGTTGTTGGTTACAATGATGTATGTGTTGGGATCAGTCAGTGTGAATGAAGTGTTGTAGAGAGAGTCAAAGTCCATTGCAGTAACAGACACGAACTCTCCGGCTTCATTATCGCACTTTATTACAAGACCTTCCCAATGGGCGTTAATCGCTCCGTTTGATCCTCTTCCATCGGTGTACTGACCGTTGAAGAAGGTTGTCCATTCCTGATCATAGTCAGAGAACCTGCAGTACAGACATGACCAGAGAGGGCTCTTCATTGGATTTTTCGCTTTAGGAATAGCTCCCTCAATCGGGTAGGTGTTAAAGCTGAGAGAGAAAGGAGCGGCAAGTCCTGCGTGAGCCCACTCTTCCTGTGTGGTTCCCGCAAGGAAGTCGTACATGTAGATGCCGCCCTCAAAGTCGCTTCGGAAGTCGTTGTGAAGGTTGCATACCAGCCAGTTGTAGTAAATAGGAACAACAATATCGTTTACTGCTGTTTCCTCATCGGCGGAAGGATTGATGGCCAGCGCGATTGATAGCATTCCGGTGTTGACAACATCGTGCGCTATGGTCGAGATGATGCCGTCTCCCTCTCGCTGAGCGAGATACATGAACCACAAGAACTGCTGTCCTCTTGAAGATGCATAATCATACTTCGGGTTGCCAGCCAGCAGATTTGTCAGATCAAGGTATGAAGCTTTTCTGAATTCTTTCAGAAGTTCGTAAATACCATGCTTTCCGACATCTGTCTGGGTAAAGCCAAAGCATCTGTACTGCATTACCCCGGCAATACCGCGAATAAACCAGCCTTCCTCTTCTTCCTGAGATGACTGGAGACTGAGTGTTGCAAGACCGTTGGCGAGATTCCATTCTCTCAGCTCCTCGGCTGCCGACACTGTCGATGGAGATAGTGTTAATGGATGAATGTTCACATAGAACACCTCCATTGCATCACCATCAATCTCGTTGAAAGCGGGATCGGCGTAGTACATGTTGTTTCTTGATGTCTGAGATGATGGACTGCTGTTGTATTTGGTGGGCATTGCAGCCAGAACAACAACGACTTTACCATCGCTGTTCAGATCCTCAGGTACTCCACAATCTGTTGTGACTGTGCCCCAGACATTACTCTCGAATGAGGTTGTGAGTGCTGTGAAGAAAGCTGGATCAACAAGATTCAGAGTGTCATCCGAACCCCAGACGATCTTGGGTGTGAATAATGTATCCAGACCGCCCTTATCGTCAACTGTACTGGTATCCTGCACCAGCCAGACTGCGTGGTCGGTAATGGCACGACAGGTAAATGAATGCTCAACTGCCCCGACAGAAAATTCCTGCAGGTCGGGAACAAGAACATCAATCTGTTCACCCACATCAATTGCTGATGCGTTGCCAACACCGAGGAGCGGCATCAGGAGAACGGCGAAGACGGCCAGAAAGCCAATCCTCCCTTTTCCCGAAAATGTGTTCATTTGAACCTCCTCGTAACTAGGTTTCTTTGTTGCTTCGTATCTATTTTCTGTACCGGATTCTGTAATACGGTACTCTTTAAACGTCTTCCGGCAACACATACTAAAGCCCATCGTCGTATCCAGCGGCACCGATGCCTCCACTGCTGTCGATATTCTGCAGCATGCCCTGCCAGTTTGAATAGCTGACTTCACCCTCTACTGTGGAATATATCTGGAGATAGTCTCCACTTCCCATCAGATCAGCGAAAACAAAACCCTCCTGTTCAGAGCCATAATAAGACCATATCTCATATGGTGCCTGAGTTGTACTGAACGGATCTGATTCCACCTCGTCGGGTTCGCCGTAAATCAGGTATACCCTTCCCCTGTCTGTTTCCCATCCCTCTTTTCCGAGAGCTGAGA
Source organism: Candidatus Sabulitectum sp. (assembly GCA_021107435.1). Classification (GTDB taxonomy): domain Bacteria; phylum Fermentibacterota; class Fermentibacteria; order Fermentibacterales; family JCC-6; genus Sabulitectum. The sequence continues at coordinate 35,038 of JAIOSV010000021.1, forward strand.
ATCTTAAAGCCACAACCCGGTTTCTTTCCAGATATCCCGCATGCTCACCGGGACGCGCGTTCCAGTAGGTATCGTAGTAGAGTGCTTGTCCTTCTGCGTTCAGCCTTCTGTACAGTTCCGCGTTCTCCTGATTCAGCAGAATGGAAAATTCGTTCAGGTTCCTTGCGGAGAAACTCTCCGGCGTGTCTCCTGACGCTGCAACTGGAAGAAAAACTTCCACAACCATAGGTTTCGTTGCGATACCTATGGTGTCTCCATCCTGTGTATAGGTGACAGAAAGGCTGTAAAGCCCCGGTTCTCTCACCACGGAAAGATCAAAACTGTCAATCAGGGCAATCGTTTCCATTCCTTCCGGTATGGCGATTGCAGTGGCTGGTCCGGCAAAAACAGGTACACCTTCCGGATCAAGCAATTTACTGTACCTCAGCAGATCTGTTCCTCCGAGGGAATAGATTTCCTGATAGGCGTAAATCATGCTTTCTCCCGGTACGGTGAATCTGCCCGATGCTGCGGGAAACACAATAATGCTGCCCTTCAGCAATGAGTTAACTGAACCTTCAGCAGCCGGCATGATTGTTCTGGCCATCTGAACATCACTGAGATGTTCAGGGGTTTCAACGGAGAGTTCTCTGACTGCAACCCCCAGTCGGCCATTGTTCGCGTCTGTCATGCTTACTGTGAGAATCCAGTCACCTTCAAATACCGGCAGCAAACCGCAGTTCACAGCACTGCCACTTTCATTCCACTCCAGAGGAGTGTTCCAGATGTCCCAGGCCAGGGTATCACCCTGGATGGAAGAAAGAGTTATCTCTGTTGTGAAAAGACACATCCCATCTGAATCGTGCGAGAACTGTGCGATATCCACTTCCTGATAAACTTCAAGCAGCAGAGTATCTCCGGCTCCAATACTGAAAACCGCTGAGTCTATGGCAAATTGTATGTTGCCTTCACTAACAGTTGCCAGCCCCTGAGCCGCTGCGGAAAAAACCAGCACAAGAAGAACCGCAGTTGTGCTTCTAGTCATTGTGACCATTCCTCTCTGGCATTGAATGCCCTGTCCACTGTGTCCCAGCCCTCTACCATTTCGTAAAAACCGTATCCGTCCTGGTCTACGAAAGAAAGCGAAAGGGACGGTGTGAAGTAATCCCAGGTTATGTAAGGGTAGTAGCCCAGCTCAAATGGAAAATCCTGGACAATGTCCGGCTCTCCCATTTTTGCGTATACAACTCCTCTGTCTGTATTGATACCACGGATTCCCGTGGTACTGAAACACCTTGATATCTTGTCAAGTTTAAGAAGATACATATCAAGGTATTCATTCTTTCGAGTAGCCGGGTTCGGATCCCGTCTTGTCCAGAAGTCGGCCATTACGGAGTTCCTGTCGCCAAGTCCTCCGGCTCTTTCAAGCTCTCTTATCTCGTGGCCTGAAGCAATCGGTCTGATAAGAGTTGTCGTCTCATCAGCATCATCACCCCAGATATCCCACGATTCAAGAAGCCCGATGGAACTTGAGGAAGACGCAACCACATCCTCACCCTGAAGAGCAGCAACGGTAAACCGGTATCTGCCCTTTTCAAGACCACTGACAGAAACATCAGCGTAGTAGTAAACCACACCCTCATCACTTTCCTCACTCGTTAACCAGCCTTCTCTTACCACATCAGTGGCTCTGTCAAAAAGGGCATAGGCACCCTGTGGTATTTCCTCTCCAGCGGGAACGTAAACATTCCAGGAGAGACTCACATAGCCAAAAGCCCTTACGGGGCAATCGGGAGAAATCCTGACCCCACCGCTGGACCATAAAGTACCGTTGGAAGCATCAATGAAAATTTCAACTTCCCGGCGGCCGACCGCCCCGGACTCAAGATCTTTCAGGGTAACAGAGACAATGTGTCCACCCGGTTCAAGTGAGTTGTAAGCAAGTACTTCACTAATTGGGAAAGAACCATCTGTGATTCTGCCGCTCTGGCGAAGGAAGCCCTCGCCATCAATGGTGGCTGTGATCTCATAGAAGACCATAGAACCCTCATCAGAACTCACCGCAAGAAGGTCTTCCTCAGATATAAGAGCAGTTACCTCTGCTGATCCGGTATTACCGGACTGAGCGGGTAAAGAACTCCAGCTGAGGCTGAACCCTGTCAGAGCAAGCGCCGCAAGAACCGCAAAAAGTGTCATTCAAGCCTTTCCGAGAGCTGGGAAGGGAAAACCCCTCCGGTTTATCCAGCTATTCTTCTAGAACGAAAATCCAAGACTGGCACGGTGAACCATTTCCAGTCTGTTGAAATCCTGATACGCGTAATCCAGAGTCAGAGCCTTCTCTCCCAGAGGTACGCGGAAACCGGCACCCGCAGCGAGACCCTCTTCATCTGTGTTTACACGATATCCGCCCCTGAGGGCGATCATGTTGTTGTACCAGTACTCCGCGCCAATGTTAACCTGCTCTACATTATCAGCAGGATGCACACCATCCACCTCTACGGTGACCATGTGAGGACCCTGATCCACCACGTCCATGGCAAGACCTATCCTGAAGTTCATGGGCATAGAGTAAGAATCGTAAGAAGTTGTAGAGTCAGATCCACTGTTCCAGGTCTGAGCTTCACCACCGGGTGTAAGCTCGGGACCGAAGTTCTGGATCGACATTCCGATACGAAGAGTCTTGAAACCTGTGTCGTAGAGGGTGCCAAGGTCGATGGCGATACCACCGGCTGAAACATCGTCCCAGGTTTCACGAACATACTTTGCAGTAAGTCCTGTGCTGAATCTGTCAGTAAGCATCCTTGCGAAAGAGACACCAACAACCATGTCTGAACATGTGAAAGTCTCTGTTCCGGAAGGGTTCTCTACGGTGGTCAGGTTCATATCACCGCTGGAAAGCAGACCAAACTGCAGAGCAAATGTTCCTATACCAGCCAATTCATGTGTAACAATGGCGTTACCGTAAAGTATGTCGGCATAAAGCTGAGTACCTGAAAACTGGAACTGTGTTCCCGGAACTCTAACAAGAGCTCCCGGATTCCAGTAAGCGGCACTGGGATCATCAGCAGTGGCCACAAAGGCACCACCCATAGCTACTCCGCGGCATCCAACGCCGATTTTAAGGAACTGTGCACCTGAGGTTCCCGTTTTTGCAAAGGCAGCCTCTGCAACAGCAGGGAACAGCAGGAAGGCAACCAGTGCGGTTGCAAGTATCATGCTTGTTCGCTTCATGGTTTCCTCCCTTCTACTTGATGATTGCGAACTTATCAATCACAAAGTCGTCTGCGGTCTCTACTCTGTAGACATAGAGGCCAGTTACAATATCCTGATCATTTCTGGAAACGAGATCCCAGTACTCTGTACCGACCTCTCCAGTGTAATCACGATGCTCAAGTGTTACTACATGATCTCCCGCGAGTGTGAAAATATGGATGTCACACATGCTTGGAAGATTAATGAACGCGATTTTGTTAAAGTAAGTCGCTTCCCATGCCGCGCTGATCTTGTAGGGGTTGGGAACTACTCTGACATTTTCGGTCCAGTTGGAATCGGTATCCCAGTTGGGAGTAACCGCTACCGGAGTTCCTTCAAGAGTCTGCTTGTAATTACTCTTTGTACTCTCAATACCGGTCTCGGCATCAGAGGCAGTAACTACATAGAAGTAAGGAAATCCGTTTCGAGCTGTGTTGTCTGTGTACTCATGCACGTTTAGATCAGTCACAGTGGCTATGAGCTCGAAGTTTGACGCGGCAAAAGTGGAACGGTAAACTTTGTATTCACCGAAGGGGGAGTATGATTCTGCGTTGGCGCCCCACTCAAGGTGAACAGCATTATCCTGTCCCTCGTAGAAAAGGATTGGTGTAGGAGGAAGTTCAGGCACTCCCCAGCCGTCTTCAAGGTAGTAGGCACTGAGAAGCTGATCAGCCGCAACTCTTGTACCTTCAAGACCAAGACCAACAATCCATCCACCAATGATATAGAGACTGTCGCCGTCATTAAGAGTCACAGGACCCATTGTCGGCAGGAACCTGTAATCAAATGTGGGATAGCCCAGGGCAAGAGGGTTGTTGTACACAAAGGGCCATGGTCCCGGGTTGGGACTTATTCTGGCCTCGGGAGTGTTGGGGTTTCCAACCCAGTTCTCCAGATAAGCCGGGCCACTGTATTGACCGCTTTCATCCGGGAACTGTCCCCACATGTAGTCGTATCTCTCAACGTCGGTTCCGGGATCACTCTCCCAGTTCCACCATGCGTGGCTGAGAGGAATAGGAATAGAATCAACATCGCAGGGACGCTCTGTTGTTCCATCAGCCTTCTCCACCCAGATGTCTAGAAGACGCCAGGCAATGTAGCCTGTGCAGGGAACATCAAGATCCTGCTCGCCGGTATCATCAATGGAGCTTCCCGCTCCGTCGCCGTCCCACATGAAGCTCATGCTGCGGGGTACAACCGCGAAGGTTGTGTCGCCTACAACGTGCTGCCAGAAATGCTCGGGACGATTGCCGGCAGTAAACATTTCAATACCGGTTCCGCTGTTAACCGGATAAATGGTGTCACCACTGACCTTATCAAACTTGAAAAGGATTGTGTAGCCGTCAGCTACACCGTCGCCGTTAACATCGTTGTCCAGAACATTATCTGACGCTACATAGTTGAAGTAGTACCAGATGTTGTCAGGATCATCCGCGCCAAGCGGGCTTTCAGGATTCTGCTGGTAGGTATAGATGTCCTGTTCAGCGGCTGTAATACCATCCTGAAAGATGTAATCGAAATCATCAACATCAGGATCACCGCGAAGCCAGATCGCATGGCCATCGTAGTAGACCATGTCTTCAATTGCTGCTTCAACGGGATCTAAAGATGCAATATCGCAGTCACCCTTTATAGAGACTGCGAAGCCGTCCAGCGGGGCACCCGGATTGCCGAATTCGCTGTGGTGAGTTATGACAAATTTGTTTGCGATGAAGTCGTTGTAGCCAGGTGTTCCCCAGCTGTAGTTCTCTTCCCATATCCGTACGCCGATCGGATCCTCGTTTTTCGTGAGATCCCAATCATCATAACCGTACTGGGTCTGTTCAAGCGCAACAGGCCCGGGAACCAGCTTCTCAAACGGGAAGCCTTCGGAAGCGTTCATTTCCCAGCCGGTAGAGTAGTCCGGAGAACTCACATACTTACCGAAAGTACCGGTACTGGTTATTTCACCGGCACAACCTGACCATATGGTACCTATCCAGAGATAGCTGTTTCCTGATCCGGCAGGCCATTCCATGCTTGGATAATTTCCCCATGGATCGCCAAACATGCCGAAGTTAAGAAATACACTCCAGACATTACTCAGGTTGTGCAGTCCCCAGATCAATGAAGGTCTGGCATCTGTGCCCTCCGGCCGGGGCACTTCTCTAAGATTTCTTGCGAGGCCGGTACCTGCAAACACAAAGAGTGCAAGCACGACGAGTGCAAGGAAACCGCGGCTTCGCCTGGTATTCCTCATACTCACTATCACCTCCTGTCTTTTTCCAAATCTGCTTTTCATTGCAGTTCGGATCCTACTTGTGTTGTGTGTCATACCCATAATGCCACACCCTAGTTAGATAACTCAAAGTTGTAACCCACTGAAGTCCACACACCAACGGGTACGCCGTTGTTCCGTGCTGGCGACCAGCGTGTATTCCACGCGGCCGCCATGGCAGCCTCATCAAGACTGCCGACTCCACTTGAGTTGTAAAGCTGAACATCTGCCACTGTACCATCAGGCTTCACATAGATCCAGACTGTAACCATACCCTCGACACCGGCCAAGCTGGCCAGTTCAGGATATGCCGGAGCTGGCCTGTAGGTACAAACCGGGATAACCTCCACGGCCATAAACCGCGGCGGTCCCATTTCCTCGGATTGCCCCATATCGGCAAGCTCATCACTCTGATCAATGGTCATTGCCACCTGAAGCGTGGTATCCTGGCTGAGTGACAGTGTAATGTCCAGTTCTTCAATTATTTCTTCCGTTTCCTGCTCCATATCATCTGCTTCTTCTTCAACTTCTTCTTCCTGTTCTTCCACATCATCGTCGAAGGCAATGTCAGCCTCAACGGCTTCCATCTGGGAATCTGAAGTTCGAGTGGACAACCTGCCCAGTTCACTCGCAGGAATAAACTCGAAGAAGATGATCAGAAACGCGAGAGCGGCAACAATACCCCACTCAAAACCGAGTGCGGACTGCTTTCGGCTCTCTATGTCAGCGTTTGTAGGCATCTCACCTCCCCTATATTCCTGTGCCCAGTTCCTGAGCGTTAAACTGAATGCTGTACAATTCCTCGAAACGAAGAGCCGCAAAAAGATCAACCATAGCACGCATTGGCACACGAGTATCCGCGTTGAGTACTATGACATCAAGATGCTTGTTCTGCTCACGCCAGAATTTATCAGCAAGCCTCTTAAGCTGCTCTGCAACCTGCCCTACAGGCAGATCATAGTCGCCTATTCTTGCTATGACTTCACTCTCGCTGTCACCGGGGTTTATCTGTTTTATCCAGACTGCCACGATGAGGTTCTCCTTGCCCAGCTCGCTCATTACCTGAGGGTGAGCCTGGGGAAAGCGAATCCTGAGACCGGTGTCATCCTTGAAAATGGTTGTAGCCATAAAGAAAACAAGAAGCAGGAATACGATATCCGACATTGTGCTCGACCCAATCGCACTGCCTACCTTCATTCGTCTTTTGAACTTCATTAAACACCACCTCCAAGTCTCTCCTGAAGCGTGATACCCGTACGGCTGATGCCGTTACGCCTGATAACATCAAGCGCAGTAATCATGCCGTCATAATCACAGTCAGGAAAGAACTTGAGAATAACAACAAGCTCACTTTCTCTTACGGCTGAAGCGATGTTTCCCTGCCTTGCGTCAGCAAGAACGAGAGTATCACCAAAAGCCACTTCTCCAAAGTTTAGATCGATAGACACCGGAGCATCTGCACCCATAATCTCCCGGATGAGTCCGGAGTGCACCACAGGTGTAAGATTCTCGGCCTGAATTGCCGAAGTCAAACTGGAATAAGTACCGGATGGTACACCCTTTGCCACCTCCAGGTTATTAAGCAGTCTGGCAGAAGTCGCTTCTACCGTTTCTGCTCTCTGAGCTGCAAGAGTCATTATTCCTTCTTGAAAAACCGGGTCATCAAGACTTACATCCTCACCGGCTCTGGCTCTCTGCAGCGGCCCGTCAGGAGGCGCCTGGTCAATAAGAGCCACATAGCTCCCCAGACCCCACTGCTTAATTGTCATAACCAGCCGGTTAGTCTCATCAATCACCACCTCTTCGGTCTGTTCATCAGGTTTTTTCGGCAGCTGATAGCTGATACCCTTCTGAACATCAAAGGTGGTTGTCACCAGGAAGAAGATCAGCAGCAGGAATGCAATATCGGACATTGACGAATCCGAAAAATCGCCTGTCGCCCGTGGTTTTTCATTGCGCATTCTTGCTCCTTATCACAACTGCTTGAGATGTTCCATGTCAGCCAGCTGATCAACAAGGAACATACTTGCCTCTTCCATGTCGGTTACGAAACGACCTATTTTTGCGATGAAAAAGTTGTTAGCCATCTGAATCGGAATTGCCACACAAAGACCTGAGGCCGTTGTAATAAGCGCTTCCTGGATGCCGCCGGCCACAAGGCTGGCGTCAACATTCTTAGCTGCGGCTATTTCACCAAAAGCACGAATCATACCTGAGACTGTACCAAGGAAACCTATCATAGGGGCAACACTTGAAACGGTTGCGAGAACGACAAGCCCCTTCTCAAGATGAGCCATCTCTATGGATCCGGCACCTTCAATTGCTTTCTCTACATCCACAAGCCCTTTGTCTCTTCTCATAAGCCCTGCTCTGAGAATCGAGGAGACCGGACCTCTGGTACGGTCACAGAAGTTCTCGGCACCGCTGAGATCGCCCTTGCGGATGTATCCGCCAAGCTGCTCGATAAACTTGTTCACATCGAGTTTAGCTTTGCTGAAGGTGATAAACCTTTCCACAGTAACAGCAATACCAATGATAAGGGCAAGAAGCAGTGGCCACATGAAGTTTCCACCGGCAATAAACAGATCCTTGAGATCCATGCTGGCACTCTGTGAACGTTCCACCTCTTCAGCGACAGGTGTTTCCGCCGCTTCTGTCTCATCAATTTCCACTATGGGTTCCTCTGCGGGAACAACCTCTTCTTCCACCGTCCCGGTCATCTCTTCGGTGGTTTCAACTACTTCCGGCTCTTCATCCTGAGCAATGGCGAACGGCGCCATTATCAGGAGAAGTACCAGCAGAATTTTATGCATCTGGTAACTCTCCTTGTTCTTGCGGGAAAACCCGCCTGCAGTTCCTACCACTCGAATTCAATACCGAAACGGATTCTGCGTCTGTAATCATAAGCGCCGGGAGACCCGTAGGGTCCGCGGGGGTCATGATCCGGTTCTCCATTTCCGTCCTGATCAGCGTCGTACCAGCCCTCATCGTCGAGTCTGTTGATATTGACGCGATTAAACAGGTTAAGCACCCAGACATAAACGTTCACAGAAGTATCACCCATCCAGAACATCTTGTTCAGCCTGGCTGTGGTGTTCATAGTGAACGGAAGACGCTCGCCGTTGATCTCCGGATCAGCAGTACCCTGAGCGCTGGCGTTGTAAGGGAAGCCACTGCCGTAGTTCCACTGCAGTGAAAGACCAAGACCCTGAAGGTATCGGGTTCCGCCCCATGCCGGCCCTTCATTTCTGGGAATACGGAAATCAAAGTTGGCGTTAATCATGTGCCTCTGATCCCAGTCCAGGAAACTCTCACGCTTGGGAATAACCCATCCTGCCCAGTTGTAGTCATAGTTCTGTCTGGAACTGGAACTTTTGCCCTTGGCGATGGCGTAAGTGTAATTGGTACTGAAGCTGATGAAGTTCGAGGGGCGCCTCATAAGAGTGAACTCCGCTCCGCGGACATTGCCGTAATCACCGTTGATGTAGAGATCGTATGAATCAACCGCTGAGAAGAAGTTCTTCTGCATGTCGACAAGACCGGTGATGTCTTTGTAGTAACCTGTAACATCAAGCATGGTCATGTCATCAAACTGATGCTTCACACCAAATTCGTAGGCAATGGTCTCTTCAGGTTCAAGATCAGGGTTACCAACGATAGGGAAGGCGCCTGAAAGGTCGAAATTCGCGCCGTCGAACACTCTCGCGAAATCGGGAACCTGGAAATAGTGACCGTAAGTGAAGTGAAGAACATCACGCTCAGTTATGGGGTGGCTGAAACCAATCCTTGGGCTGAGGTGATATTTCGCGCTGACACTGACCGGATTCTTTATGTGATCGGGATCCTCTACGCTTGTTCCCGGATTCACAGGATCTGTGAGATCCGCAGGGTAATCATCGTAGTTGGTATCGAAGTAATCAAAACGCAGGCCGGCGTTAACGATCATTCCCCGATATTCCATCTTGTCCTGCAGGTATGCGGACGCAGAGTGGGGAAAACAGTTCCATTGGCCCATGTATACGTTACCGCCCGAAGCGGTATCAACGCTGTACTCGTAGATGTCGTAGTACTTGCCCTCAAGACCAAACTTAAGCTGATGCTGCTGATTAACCTGGCTTGTAACATCAAGTCTGGCTGTGGATGTAGCGCTTCGGGTGTTGTACCAGGCAAGCCTTGAGGCGCCCGCGCGGTAGAAACTTTCATCGTCAAGAACACGACCGGGCTGGTAGTTCAGCCAGTCTTCCATGGTGAAGTCTTCTCCAAGGAATCCTCCGTCAGGATCATGCATGCGCCAACTGTAATCGGCTACATACTGGTTGATCTTGAACTCAAGGAAGCTGGCGTCACTCAGGGTCTGAGTAAGGCTGAAGCCCATGGAGTAATTCTCTCTGTAAGTATCGGGAAGACCGTATTTAATGTCGCCAGAGATAATATCACCGGAAACAGGATCTTCGTAAGGAGTTTCATACCTTGTCCATCTCCAGCCATAGCTAGGATTCCTGCTGTAAAACTGACCGTGCGTGTCTCTGTAGAAACCGCTGAAGTTCATCTTGGTTCTCGGATTCGGCTTGACGGTAAGCTTCAGGCTGCCGTTCCACCGCTCGGAACCGTTGTGAAAAAAGTGACCGTAGCTATCGCCATCAGGTCCGCCGCCAATTTGAAGCCAGCTGGCTGAGGCGAAAAAACGGACATCGGCACCGATGTCAAGACCCAGTGCGGGAAGAAGAACCTGTGTAATGGGCTCAGGCCCGCCAAGTGCAAATTCCGCGTTAAGCCTTGCCTCCGCGAAAGCGGAAGGCTTGTTGCCTGCAAATTCCGCAAGAGGACTGCCATTCTCACCGTCATATTTGGGGCCGGCATACCATGCGCCGGGGTATCCCCAGGTCCAGTCCTCTGCTATACCCAGAGCGCTGAAATCGTTACCGTTCATGCTGATGGAGCCTGTGTAACCGCTTCCACCCTCACGAGTAATAACATTTATTATGCCAGACTGGGCATTTCCGTATTCGGCGCCGAAACCACCTGAAATAACAGATGTTTCGGAAACGGCTGAAAGCGGAATGGTCTGATCACTGTTGTTACCGTTGGGATCAGTCTGTACCACGCCGTCAACCATGTAAGCGACCTCGCCACCGCGACCGCCGCGCATGTGAAGGCCTACCCTGTCAACCGCGCCCGCCTGCTGATTCACCACATCGGTGATACCGGCAACAGGCATGGTTCTGATCTCGTCACGAGTCACAACTGAAACACTTGATGTGACACCGCGAAGAATCATACCCCTCTGGTCGGTCACGGTAATAACCGTGCTTCCGACTGCCTCGGGGTTAAGTACAAAGTCCATTCGGGTGGTCATATCAGCGATGACACTGGCACCCTCCTGGGTCTGCTCGCCCATTCCAACCATTGTTGACCTGAGATTATAAGTCCCGGGTTGCAGGTTGATAATGAAGTACTCTCCGTTTGAATCCGTCATTGCACCATAGGAAGTACCTACGACCATAACAGTCGCCCCGACTAACGGATTTCCGTCAGTATCGGTAACACGACCGGAGATCTTACCGGTAGTTCCTGCGGTAGCAGCAAGGGATACAAACAGCAATAAAGCAAGCGAAATTACTGTCGCTCTTCTAAACACTTTGCAGCTCCTTTCTCCTGGCTACAAACTGTGCAGACAGCCTGTGCCTCAGCGTACACCCCCTGAAGACACCATATCTGCACCTACAAACAACCATTACCACGGCCAACCGTGGCCACCTAACACTTTACAGCACACCGATTTACAGCGTACTAACCTATTGTTACACAGCTCTTTCCTGTTCTAGGATACATAAGCCCCGGAACGGTGTCAAGAAGTGGTTAAACGCCCCGCGGGAACAACAAGACACCAGAAGGGTATAAGTGGTTCCGCGCTCCACAGGTACCATGAAATATTCCTCCCTCCCCGGACATTTGATAAACCCCGTTTTTCGAAGATACCCGTTTTGACTGTATGGTAAAATCTCACCGTCTTCCTTCCACCGGACCGAACAGATCTTTTGCAACTGGCGTAACATGGCTGACTGCCGTGCCCGGATATCACCTTAAGAACACAATGATCTAATGACATGCTGACACCAGAAACTGATAATGTCGCTTCAGAAAGTTCTCTCAATTCCCGCCGTAACTGTATCTCCGGCATCGTAGACATAGTTAATGTACTGAACCGGCACAGCAGTACCATCCCTGTACCGGCTGTGAAAGTGGTATGCTGCTGATACACGGTAGTTCCTGAAACTGTAATCTCCGCCTATGCTGAGGCCTATACCAGTTTTAAGTGCCGCATCGGGCCTGTACCCGTTCAATCCAAGGTACATATTGGAACCTTCAATTACTCCGGGAAGACGAGTAAAGGCTGTCACATTAAGATTATCACCGTCAAAAACGCCTAGTTCCGCGCCGAGATAACCGCCCTTCATGAAAGGAAAGGACGCTGACGCGCCAATGTTACTGAATGACAGGTATCTGCTGTCTCCGCTGGTATGGGTAGAGTAAAGTACTGTATAGCCGATAGCCATGCTTGCCCCTGCTCTGAGAGCAAAACCTGTAACATCCCAGGATTCAGTAAAAGTTGAATCCTGGCCGCTGACCCTGTTGGAATAGGTGGTGGACTCACCGCCGCCAAACCTTATTCCCGGAGAAACGCCGATGTTAACAGGCCCCACTGTACCTGCAATGGAAACAAGAGCTTCATTCAGATCTCCAGTCGCGTCTGTTGTTAAAGTTTTCCACAGCTCTCTTTTGTAGGAGGTAACCTCGTGATACTCCTGAACCATGGCTTTCATCTGATACTGTGAGACAGTTGCTATTCCCGCTCCGGCGGTGAATCCACCGCCTAAAGGCATTGTGACGGCAAATGCTCCCCGTGGAGACATGGATCCAAGGTTAAAACGGCTAGGCTCAGTACATGTGTAATGGTAGATAATCTCTTCTCTCCAGCCTGTTCCCCAGCCGGAGAGTGACACGATAACTTTGTCTGAACCCGCGAGGGCCGACGGGTTTGTAAACAGTGAAAACGCTGATGAGCCGTCGGGAACCACTGCTCCGCACATTCCCGCGCTGACAGGACTCAGGCTCAGTACCCTGCCGCCAACCCCGAATATGTCCCAGTACCCGTAACCAAAGGCTGTAACCGTGCATGCAAGCACTATTATCATCGTTCTCATCAACACTCCCCTGTTTGTTGCTTTTATCATTCCGTTGAAATAATATCACTGTGAACCAGTCAAGTCAATCAGCGTGATACCGTGCATAGTCGATTGGTATAACTGGTTCCAATCCTGAACCAGCCCCTTCAGGTATCTCTCAGAGAATCTATTCCTCACAGATTGTGATTATTCTCCCGTTGGAATGACATGTAAAACCTGACTGCGCAGCCAGGATTTATGTAGCACACCCATCTGTATATTAATTTCAACATCTTCTGGAGAACAGATCAACGCTCCAAATCAGATATGTTTCCGCTATTCCGTTAGCCGGTGGGATTTTTAACCTTCAGCTACCACTCTTTTCAGAGGACAAGCAAAAGCATAATACCATGAAAATTCTACTTGACATGCTCGATTTTCATGGTATTATGCTTCTATGATTAAGCGTGAAAGAATACAGAAAAGACTTACATCCGCTTTAAGGAGAAGTCGGGTTGTGCTTCTGTCCGGCCCTCGGCAAAGTGGCAAAACAACTCTTGCCAGAGGCTTTGTAAGCTCAAACTCTCCAAACTACTTCGATCTGGAAAACCCACTTGACCTTGAAAGACTTTCCGAACCATTCACTGCTCTTGCTCCATTAAAAGGGCTGGTAGTTATAGATGAGGTCCAACGCAAACCTGATCTCTTTAATGTTTTAAGAGTTTTAGTCGACCGTGAAGAGAAGCCTTCCCGATTCCTTATTCTGGGAAGTGCGTCAGGAAGCCTGCTGCGTCAAACATCAGAAAGCCTCGCAGGCAGATTAGAGATTGTACAGATTGAGGGATTCATCCTGGAAGAAGTCGGAGAAGGAAACTTACAGAGCCTGTGGTTTCGCGGTGGTTTCCCTCCCTCCTTCCTGTCATTCAGCGATGAAGACAGTTTCATCTGGCGAAAAAATTTCATTCAGACCCTGCTGGAAAGAGATTTCCCACAATGGGGTGTAAAGGTTCCGGCTTCAGCACTGAGCCGATTCTGGAGAATGCTGGCTCACTACCATGGTCAGAACTGGAATGCAGCTGAACCGGCAAGAGCTCTTGGTGTGAACCAGAACACAACAAGACGACATCTTGATTTGCTGACTGATGTTTTTATGATAAGACAACTTCAGCCATACTATGCTAATCTGCGAAAAAGACAGGTGAAATCTCCCAAAATTTACATACGTGATACAGGCTTGCTTCATCAATTGCTTGGCATATCAACGCTGAAACAACTTCTTACGCATCCCAAAATTGGTGCTTCATGGGAAGGATTTGTGATTGAACAGATACTTGCAGTTACTTCTTACGAACATGCCTTCTTCTGGGCAACTCACCAGGGGGCAGAAATTGATCTTATCCTGCAAAAACACGATGAACTGCTGGGGATTGAATGCAAGAGAGCTGATTCCCCGAAAATTACACCGTCCATTCGAATCGCGCTGGAAGATCTGAAACTCAGTCGAATCGCCATTCTCTACCCTGGAAACAAGCGTTACCATATAAACAAACAAGTTGAGGCTGTTCCCCTCAGTTCTTTTGCCACAGGTGAGTTTCTTTTCCAGTGATGTAAGATCTGCTTTAATTCACAAAGGGCGGAGCAACAGCTCCGCCCAAATGGGTCAGATAACCCTGAAGTTAATCAAGGTCGGAAAGAGTCACAGTAAACACATTGTCTCCATCACCTGAGCCATACTCTTCCCCGTCAACAGCCAGGAATGTATATGTGTCGCCGTCCTCATCTTCAAGCTGAATGTCAAACAGATCTGTTTCCCAGGCAAGATCGCTTATATCAAACTCGAAAGTGTCTCCATCGTACATGATATCTTCACCAAGCCAGTCTCCGCCCCAGTCGTCTTCGGAAGAATAGCTGATGTATACGAAATAGATGTCATAGCCTGTGTCATTTGTGATCTCGAAGTACTGTCCGAATGAGACATAGACAAGGGCTGTGAGTAAAAGCAGTGCTAATTTCATTTTCTCTCCTTTTTCCTGACCGGGGTCTCCTTTAGAAAGACCCCGGAAAAGAGGTTGTTACAAATGTATTCCCATTGTAGGTAACCACTCAAAGAGCAGGAACTGTGTCTGCCCGATAAGAAGGCTGATACGAGCCATAACGGTGTAGCCGAAGCTGGCCCCAAATGCCACCATAAGAATCGTGATGCCCACATTGGCCGCCTGACCAATCGCGCCTGTGTGCGCCTTTGAGAAAAAGAAGTAAACAAGGCCGCAGACAACGCCTGTTACAATAATGATGTTGCTGGCCCAGCTAAACCATCCACCGCCCTGCCCCAGAGCAATAATGGTTCCGTTTACCTGAGCGAGAGCATTGGTCTGAAACATGGCAGTCATACTGAGACCGGCTCCTGTACCCACGATGAGTGCAAGAGACAATCTGCTAAGGCTGGAAAGTTTCGGAACCACACGCAGAACCATAAACAGACCCAGAAAGCCAGGAATCAGCCAGACAGGTTGCATCCCGCCTTCAGAGGGAACAAGATTATCCCACCAGTTGGGTATCAACACATTCTTGATTGTATAGATAACCCAGTAGCCGGCGCTCATTCCCACAAAAAGATGCTCGGCGAACTTGTAGAAGGGATTATCCTTGTAGAGGAAACTGTAGAGACTGAGGGAAAGCAGAGCTCCCAGCCATATTCCCAGTACTGTCCAGTTCATTTCACCCCTCCTTTCCTCTTTTTAGCGACCAGATATGATATGTTCCCGAGAATTATGAACAGCATGATACCCAGGTGAGCAACTGACTGGGCTGCCATACCCGGAGTTGCTGTTCCGGCAGGGGCGTTTTCCACACCCACTCTTACCATGGTTTCGTAATCAGCGGCCCCCTTGAGACCTCCAAGAAGACCAACCATCTGCCCGGTGCCCAGGTAGGGATAGAACTGCGGAGCGCTCACAGCAGTACAGCCTCCGCCGATTGGTATATTGTATCTGTCCCCCGCCATCATAACCCAGGCTGGCACACCGGGATCACCGGCAGAAAGAGAAATTATCATATCAAAGTCACCAAGTTTGTTGACGCCATCCATGATGGGCATATCGTCAACCGGATTGCCGTCATAATCCACAGGAAATACGGACTTGATATCGCTGCCCAGTCTGACGATAAGCACACCGCCGCCGGTCTTGTAGCCCAGATTCACCCAGTCTACATACTCCTCCCGGCCCAGGCTGTCTGAGACTGAGATAAGTGCTTCGTTTCCCAGGCTGACTCCCATTGGCCAGAGTGCCATTGAGACAATTTTGATGTCTTTTGTCATGAGCTGCTGAGCAAGAGCGATTGCCATGGGCTGAAGCTCCGGCATTGTGGACGGGTCATAATCAAAGCTGAGAAGCACCTTTGAACCGGCAGGTAAAGCGTCAACTGCGTTGTACATGTCCAGACTGGGGCCGGCGCTAATAGGAATGGGCAGACTCATCCTGACAGAGAGGGGTATAATTACCGCAAGTGCCATAACAATGAAAATTATCCTTCTGTCTATGTCACCCAGTTTTTCTACGAATGTTGCCATCAGTCCGCACCTCCAAGGTAACTGCGCTCAATCCCGAAGATCATTCGCAGCGAGGTGGCTACCATACCCATTGCGGCTCCGATCATAACGGCTCTCTGCCCGGCAAGGTTGGGAACCTGCATAATCCATTCACTGATCAGGGGAATTTTACCCCAGATCATAGCTCCTATAGGAACGCGCCCCAGCATAACCACAAAAGCGCTTATCAAAAGAAGAGTTGCCCTCCAGTTGCTCGCCCGGAAAGCGCGGAAAGCCGCGCTCGCTACAAAGAAAGCCAGGAGGCTGAACATCGTGGCTCCCATTGGCACCATCATCTGAGTGAACATGTAATCAAAGGGTTTGCCCGGTTCAATCCCTAAGAAAAGACCGGTTATAATCATGGCCGCGAAGCCGGCAATTGTCACCGGGCTGTACTTCCAGTTTCTGGCCTTGAAGCGAATCTTGTGGATGTGTATGTGAAGGAGGTTAACTGCTCCGAGAAAAATCGCGAAACTGGCCACTATCATGTACCACTCCTGAAGACTTTCTCCCATGGATTGAGTAGCCGGTACAAAAAACTGTAAGATCATTATCATTCCGGCCACAAATGTGATCATCAAAGGTATTGCGAGTCTCACTTCACAGCCTCCTATTCTACCGAAGTAATTGTTTTGAGGAAGTCAGCCACCCTGGCAGCCGGTTCCCATGCCTCGCCAATTGTGGCAGTGAGAACACCAATGACAATTACGACCATGAAGAAGAGTTTCGCAATATCCTGACCACGGAGACTGCCCAGCAGTTTCGGCTCCTTGGAAAGGTAGGCACTCGCTGCAAAAAGTTCCTCCCCTATAAGTGTGTAGTCACATGCAGCAATAAAGAAAGGGATCTGACTGGGCATAGCGGTTCCGGCAATTTGAATAGCGCCAACGCTTCTTCCTGTTTCAGCAAGAATCAGGCTCTCCGCGTAAAATGTACCAAGCATAAAAATGGCTGCAGGCTTCTGCCTGACCATTATGCCATCCACTCCAGCCGCATAGCCGAACTGATCATCAGTGATGTAGTGAATACTCTCTCTCTGGTAAGCATCAGGTCTTCCCACCTGCAGGTAGGACTCCTTCACTATCTCCTGCGCAACGCTCATGACCACAGAGCGGCAGGTTGGCACCAGAAGAGGTGAACCATACTCAGCGGTTTTCATGGCAACACGACCCAGAATTACCATACTGGCGATTGTCTGGATGTCATCCATGTCCATGATGCCGGGGATGTACAGCACAGGGCGACCCATCTCTGTGGCCCTTCCGACTGCATCTTCAACGGCGGTAAGACCTGCAATCCTGCGGATGTAGAGATCTTTGCCCCGCTTGCCCTGTTCAATGTAGTAGAAAATTACAAGACTGATAAGGGTAAGTATTACCAGCATTCCGATTCTTCCGGTATGAATCCACTGCTTTCGGGGAACAGCCGCCGCTGTTTCGGATGGCTCCCCGGCAATTCCACCGTAGAAAGGAACTATGCGGTAGGAATACTCCTGGCCATTATCCAGCCCCACATCGGTTTTTCTTCCGTCAAGCGGAGGAAGAGTGGCGATGGAATACCACGCTTCATCCTCGTCGAATCTCTCAAGAATCATGGAATCGGGGATTGCCGTATCAACAGCAACCGTCCATGCGAGATCAATGCCTCCTCCAGCATCATTCCGCGCGTCCTCCGCCGCAAGTGAGTGTATAAAACAGTCACCACCCGCATCTGATCCGAATGAGCTTCCACCGCTCTGCGCCGGTAACACCCCGGCAAAAATCAGAAGAGGAAGTACAAACAGCACTCTTTTCATACTGCAAGAACCCCTTTCGTTAAATTGTAATCGCACAAAACACAGTCTGACAATAATAACCCTCCTCAGACACCCCCGCAACAAAGCAATGAAGTAATTTGCTGAAATATTCGTATTTGATTGCACCCTATGCTGTTAACTCCTGACAGCATTTACTGTTGATCTCCTGCTCAGAGCAGCAGCGCAAACCGGATAGCACCACCGGCAGAATACCTGTCACTGAAGAAGCTTCTATGTGGTGAGAAACTGAAGTGTCAATTGTCAGTTGTTTCTTCCTGCAGGGTATATTAATTTTCACCGCGCACTGAAGTGGATAAACTTTTCCCCTTCAAGTCAACGACTATGTTTCAGCAGCTCTTCAAGGTCTCCGGCAGTTACGACAGGTAAATTACATGTACCATTTCTGCACACACAGGCTGCGGCAGATAAACCTGCTTAGCCCGGATCCATCACAGGTACTCGTAGCGAAATGCCGTAGAGTGCTGTGGTTACGAGGCTTGCGAATGCATAATCCGGAGGCATACTTTTACAGTATGTCGAGGACTGATGCATGAGTATAACG
>JAIOSV010000119.1 GCA_021107435.1 Candidatus Sabulitectum sp.
CGTACTATCGCCCGGGACGCCCTTGTTATTGGTTAAAGAGCTCTCCGTACTAACGTCCGGGACGCCCTCTGTTTCAGCTTCTTTGCTCTCCGTACTATCGCCCGGGACGCCCTCGTTATTGGTTAAAGAGCTCTCCGTACTGACGTCCGGGACGCCCTCTGTTTCAGCTTCTTTGCTCTCCGTACTATCGCCCGGGACGCCCTCGTTATTGGCTAAAGAACTCTCCGTACTAACGCTCCGTGCTGACGCACGGGACGCTCCCGGTGTAGGCTTTGCTGCTTTCGGGACGCCCTTGTTATTGGTTAAAGAGCTCTCCGTACTAACGCTCCGTGCTGACGCACGGGACGCTCCCGGTGTAGGCTTTGCTGCTTTCGGGACGATCCCGGTATGGGCTTCGGTGCTCGCACCACCAGTACTGCGACTGACTGCACTTTCAGTCACCTCGAGAACCACTGCAGGTTCTGTTATCTCCCCAGACTTCACTGCAGCGGTAGCAACCCTCTCGACCACAGAAGGCAAATCCTCAAATCCAAAAGCAATACCCAGTTTGGAAGCAGTCATCAAGGCAGCTTCCAGGGAAATTCTAGGGGAGGCTCCGGTTCTTATCTGATCCGATGCACCGCTGATAAGTCTTAGAACATTAAGCACGTGCACATCAGAAACGCCAGCAACAGTCTGTTGTATTAAAACAGTCTCGCTGTCAGAAAGATCAGTTATTCCCTTCTCCGCACCGGAAGCCGCAAGAAGGAGGTTTCTCAAAAAACCCACCAGTGCGTCAATCAGTTCCTCAATACTGTATCCCCGGACAAGAGCGTCCTCAATAAGGTCAAGAACTCTGGCTCCCTGGGAATGCAAAACCGAAGCTGAGATGTCGGCAAGAAGATCAGCTTCAACCAGACCGAGAAGCCTGGAAACCGATTCACCTGCAATATCTTTTCCGGAAAAACTTACAAGCTGATCCATTATGGAAAGAGCATCCCTCATGCTTCCACCGGATGCCCTGCACACGAGACTTAGTGCATCAGCATTTATTGTTATACCCTCTTTACCTGCTTCATCACTGATGTATCTTCCCATAACAGAAGAGGGTATCCTTCTGAAGTCAAACCTCTGACAGCGACTCAAAATGGTGGCTGGTACTTTTCGTGGTTCAGTTGTAGCAAATATGAAAATTACCCGATCAGGCGGTTCCTCCAGAATCTTCAGAAGAGCGTTGAACGCCTCTCTGGTAAGCATGTGAACCTCATCAATGATGTATATTTTGTAGCCGCCTTCTGCAGCAGCATATCGGGCTTTCTCCCGAAGGTCCCTGATCTCATCAATTCCCCTGTTGCTGGCACCATCGATTTCAAGCACATCAAGGTGACCGCCTGCTGCGATTCTTGCACAGGCCTCACACTCCATACAAGGATCAGGAGTTGGTCCGTTATCACAATTCAAAGCTTTAGCAAGAATTCTGGCTGTGGTTGTTTTGCCTACACCTCTGGGACCGGTAAACAGATAAGCATGGCCAATCCGTTCACTCTCAATAGCATTGCGCAAGGTCTTTGTTACATGTTCCTGAGCAATAACATCACGAAAAGTCTGAGGTCTCCACTTTCGTGCAAACACAAGATAACTCAATATGACCCCCTGTCTGCTGTTGGAAGTACCAGCCACCCGACCCGGATTGACGGGTTCAAAAAAGTGAATCAGAATAAAGGCACAAACAGAATTGTCCGCATCACCCGCAACATTCCACTTACGGCTGCTACCTTCCGGCCCTGACCGGGTTCGCGGGGTTACGCCGCGCGGGTTCTGATTGTTAAACCAATATTCGAAGCGCACTCCAGTGAACAACGCCGCGCCAGGTGTTCGACCCCGCTATAGCGGATTGCGAGTACAGGGCACCGCTAGCTCCCCACCTAGAGTGGCCAGCAGGCAAAGATAGACAAAAAGCGGATTTTTTTCAAGTCTCATTTTCAGATCTCAAATGCTCCACTGTTGTAAAACGGCGAAAATTGGGAGCTGTCCGGTGCTATTGTAAGGAGCGTTGAATACACGTAAACAGCTCTTCAGGAAATATGATGCACTAATTAGCCCGGAAGGTCGCTTAGCTCAAAGAATAACTATAAGTCTGTAGCAACGGGGGTTTCTCAATAACGGGAGCCCTGGAAGAGTATCTCCCATGAAACCACCTGCTTCATCAGCACGATCAGTTCTGTTACCGTTTGTAAAAACAGGGTATTTCTTTATCCAGTCTGCCCCTCCGGCAACACTGCTTGTTGTTTCCACAACCACAGCAGTACTTGCTGCGCTATCCTGCGAAAGATTGGAAAGCCATCTCGCAGACTCAGCAACTCCATTCTCTCTGACTGTAATGATACGATCAAGTTCTAATATTTCAAGCCCCGGATAAGCTGGACTGATAACGTGAGCCAGCATGAAAGATGCAGTGTCTCCTCTGATTGCATAAATACCCGGCGCGAAATTCTCCCACTGGAGATCCGGTTCAAAGTTTAAGCTAACCGCAAAGGTGTCAGAACTCAAGTGTGGAACATCGCCTCCAACCTGCACAACCTGTAAAGGGAGATCTGCGGTAATGTCAGGTACTGTTAGTTCTGTAATCTCCTGCCCTGTATAAAACAAACTGTCTGAAACAATGCTCAGCAGCCCGGGTTCCTCAAGAATTTCAATGCTGGATACCGTATCCGCTACGATAGGCTGAACAATTTCTTCCATTGAATCAGAGGAAAACAGGTCCGTTTTTACATCAGTTTCAGAGCTAATTGAAAATGGATTGGCAAAAACAAGGAATCCGATCAAACCAAGAAATGCTGCCATATAAATCATTGATTTCCATGACATGGAACTTACGCTTCCTTTTTTCACACCGGAAACTGCACCCAAAGCACCACCCTGTCGTCGGTATGCCAGTTTCATATCTCTGGAAAGGGAGGAAAGCCAACCTCCAAGTGTTTTCTTTATTCCCTTACGGTGAACTACAGTAGTATTTTTTTCAAATTGAGTCCATCCACCGGCCGTAAATATGACAAAAGTTGTGTCCTGCTTGATACGGGCATGACCGCTTATCGGTTTGTTCGGTGCTGAACTCCCAAGCCACCACTCCAGTTCTCTAATCCTCTTATAATAATCTGGATGGTCTGGAGAAATGTTCATCCTATTTGCAGCAGACTGATCATGCACAATGCAACTTACCCCATCAGAATCAATTTTATATAATCTGCAATTCCCTGCAATGGAATACCATAAATGAGTACCACTGAATGCTATTGCTGCTGCACTGCATCCAGAGAGCTTCTTGTCACAGATGATTCCAGCTGCTTCCAGTAAAGAATCCCGCAGGGCATCCTCAACACCAAAGGCCACACCCTCCGCAAAAACGTCCCTCACTGTTTCAACAGCAATTAATGCTGAAGAGTTATCTTCCGGAATCCTGTTCTCGGCCACAACAGTCACCCCTGCGTACGGGTAATCACCTCTGAATCCATCGGCTGCCATACCCCGCTGGATTCTACTGCGGCCATTCTGAAGTTGCCATGCTACACTACAGCCAGCACCTGGCTGATTAGTTGATTGGCGGTTCATTCATAACACCATTTCTATATGACTGGTGGAGATGAGCGGGATCGAACCGCCGACCTCTGCCTTGCGAAGGCAGCGCTCTCCCAACTGAGCTACATCCCCACAGGAGCTCCGATAATAGAACATTCTGCTCTCTTTATGCAAACCTCAGCCGGAGATTATCACCATTCCTTCACCGGAGAGAGAGAGAAAGCCTGACTCTTCCTCGACAAAGGAAACCTTGGGATCTGCCATAACAACGCACTCTCCGCGAACCTTCAGACCCGGTGTTACTGTCAATTTTTTAAGTCTGCCGGTAACAAACATTAGAATACTGCTATCGTTTCCACCTCCATAAAACTTACACAAAGACGGAACAGAACCGATACCACAAGCTTCATTAACAACCTCTACCGGTCTGACAGCCACCCGATCAATACGTACGGTCATTCCTTCTCTGTATCTGACCGCAACAGGAGTAAGACTGCCCTGTCCCATCCAGATCAGACCATTGCCACTTAGAACTTCTCCGTCCAGGAAAACAGATCCGTCCATTGCAACAACGAGACTTCTTAACACCCTTGCGCTGCCATCTTCCAGCTTCATTACACATAATGCATTACTGTCACCGGGAAGAAGGGTATAGCATGAAGGCCCAGGCGGCATCTTAGCAGTTTCCTTCACCGGCTTCGGAGTAGTTTCTTCCTCTTCAGCAGAATCTTCTACAACATCCTCCGGTACAATGGGCACAACAACAGAAATTTCCGCAGAAGACTCTCTGTCTGGTTCAGAGACCTCCGGCGAAACGCCCGCGGAATCCTCTTCAGCTTCTGCGCTCTCCATACTGACATCCGGGACGCCCTCTGTTTCAGCTTCCTGCTCTGGAGCAGGCTCACTGCCGCCGAACATGGCACTCAGGTCTGCCGATTCCTCCGTGCTAACGCTCCGTGCTGACGCACGGGACGCTCCCGGTGTAGGCTTTGCTGCTTTCGGGACACCCTCTGAATCTTCTTCAGTTTCTGCGCTCTCCGTGCTGACGCTCGGGACACCCTCTGAATCTTCTTCAGTTTCTGCGCTCTCCGTGCTGACGCTCCGTGCTGACGCACGGGGCGCTCCCGGTGTAGGCTTTGCTGCTTTCGGGACACCCTCTGTTTCAGCTTCTTCGCTCTCCGTGCTGACGTCCGGGACACCCTCTGAATCTTCTTCAGCTTCTGCGCTCTCCGTACTGACATCCGGGACA
>JAIOSV010000007.1 GCA_021107435.1 Candidatus Sabulitectum sp.
GGCTGCAAGAGACAAAGATGGATGTCCCGTGTCAATCGCGTTCATCACAAGCGTGCAGCGATCAGTGATGCCTTGTGGTAAAGTCCTCTGCTGAAAACCGTTAAGGATATCCCATGCGGGATCTTCTGTATCAAATCGGCTGAGCGGCGAATAGATGGTTCCCGGCTGGTAACCGGCTGACAGTTCCACATAGTGACTCATGATTATTCCATCAGCAAGAGCCGGATCAAAAATCGCCGGATGAGAATCCATCTCGCTTGATGTTTTCGCCGTCTGAATTTCCGATCCGCGGCTCCGGCCCGCTGCCAGAGCTCCAAGGCAGACAGTGATTCCAGCTGCTGTTTTCAGTGAATTCGGAACATGCCAGATTTCCCTGAAGCATTCCTTCCCGTTTTTCCTCTGCAGCCAGCAGCCTGATCTGCATGCGGGGTGGTAGATACACTCTCTGCACTCTCCTTCAGGTTCATAGTTCCTGAGCTTGCTGAAGCCCTCTTCCCATATCTCCCGCAGAGGTCTGTGATGAATGTTCCCGGCACTGAAAGATCTGTCCAGTGTTGTACATGGAACTACTTCACCGTCCGGCAGAATTACACATTGAGATTTCCCCGCTCCGCAAGTCATGGGAAAATCCCTTACCAGAGGTTCAAAACCTCCCAGGTAACCGATCTCATCAGCCATCTCAACCTGGAAATACTTCCTCTTTCTTGCAACGAACATTATCAGTTTCTTCAATTGCCTTTTTGACAGAAATAGATCATTGCTGTACGCTGCTCTCCCCTCGGGAACCAGCAGATGAATCCCCCACTGGTCAGCACCGCTTGCGGCAACAAGATGGAAGGTTTCCTCAAGATGCCGGTAGTTAACACTTGTCACAGTAGTCCCGGCGCAAACCCTGACACCGGGCAGGGATTTAAAGAAACGGATAGCATCCACCGCCTCCTGCCATGACCCTTTCCGCCCCCTGAAAGAATCATGAACCTCTCTGGGCCCATCCAGGCTTACCGCCACAAAACCGGGGCTGTTCTTTTTGAATGCCGTCATCTGATACTCTGAAGGCATTGCCGCTGTGTTCAGTGTCCAGTTCTGTCCCCTGAATCCGAGATAGTCTGCAATATCAGGAATATCTTTCCTTGCAAGCGGCTCTCCGCCTGTGATGAGAAACTCTTCCACTCCCATTTCAGCAACCTCATCAATGAGTTTTCTCACAGAATGAAGCGGCATATCGGTGAAAGCATTATCCATGCTGGCGGAAAGACAGTGCCGGCAGCTGAGATTGCATTTCAGTGTAGCCATCCACTGAACAAGAATGGGAACTTTCGAATAACCGTTCCTGGAATAAAACCCGCTGCTTTCTGATGCACTGTCCGAAATGAACCCGCTGAAAGAACCCATATTCATTCTCCTCACTGAATAGTTTACAATGATATTATAGTGAGATGAATACAAGCCCTCGGTTGCAGTGATCACCTGTGGCTTCATTCAGCTCAGTAACTCCTTAGTGAGCTTCAGAAGATTCTACATTTGAGTCACTCCTGCTGATCAGCTGATACAGCAGGTGCCCTTGCCGAAAACCAGTATGCTTTGAATATTACGGTATTGATTTCCGGAGGGGTCTGGAAAGGCAAGTTGTGTTTAAAAACATTCCGGGTTCCTTCACGGAAGCTTTACTCTGCTCTATTTCAGAGCCGGCTGTAATTTTCAACAGCGAAATCAGCGTAATCTGGATGAATCCATCTGCCGAGTTGCTCTTTGGCCACAGTTCTGAATTTCTGAGCGGAAAGAAGTGTACAGAGCTTTTCGGAGGTATGCTTGAATGCTTCGACAGCTGTCCTGTAGAAAAATCCCTCTCAACCGGAAGAAACGAAGTGCTGGTGGTTGACGGCGTAATCTATCCACAAAAGCTCATAGAGACTTTTCCATACAATACCTGCAAGGAAAAACTTGTACTGGCAATCATTCATTCTGTACCTGAGGTTGACAGAAACAAGGCTCTTCGAAGAGATTTTGCCGCGCTGCTGAACAAATCGGCAACCTTGAAAAAAGCCGCGCCGGATATTGTTAACACAATGAAAAGTCTTACTTCAGTATCTGTCTGCGGTGTTTATGTGAAATCCAATGACAAATTCAATCTCTTCCTGGGGGAAGGAGCGCCTGAATTCATCTCTGAATCTGGTATCACCTCTCCCAGCTATCTCTCCGGGGAAATGCTTCCTTTCACTCCCGGCGATTCTTTCCCCAATGGTGCCGCCATTGTTCCTGTTGTTACTCAGGGTAAAAAAGCTGAAGTGCTGCTTTTCGTCGGAAGAGGAACCATCGGTACAAAATTCAGAAACAGACTGGAAATGATGGCCAGTGTTCTTGAAAGCTGTATTGCGAGGCTTACTTTTTAACCGGCATTGCCGATACTGTAAAGAAAGTTATTACGGCAACAAAACCTGCCAGGGCAAACACAGCCCATGGCCCGACCTTTACCCAGAGAATTCCGCCAAGCACAGGTACAGCCATTGACACTATGTGATCAATTGTTCCTCCCAGTCCGATGGTGGGAACCATTTCAGAATCCCTCTCGATTATTCTGGACAGATATGTGGTTCTGGCCATGGAGAGACTGAAAAGAAGCTCATCCAGAACGAAAAAACAATAGAGCAGGACAAGAGCCGTCCCGGGACCTGCCAGCTCTGGAACCACAGCGTAAGCAGTGCTGAGAAGAACTATCAGAGCCGCGTCAGCCATAAGAACTGTTCTTTCACCCAGCTTGTCAATAAGTTTTCCGAACACCGGTTTCAGAAATATCCCGATAAGTGCGCTGGCTCCCATGGCAAGAGCAAGCTGGGGAGCCTTCTGGCTGTAAACTGACACAAGAAGCCAGGGCGCAAAGGTCAGGAATATCTGTTTTCTGGCTCCGAATAGCATGCATAAAGCATAGAACAATCGGTATTTTTTTCTTAAAATAAATCTTCTGGCTGTGATTCTTTCGGTTTCACCTATGGAAGGCGAAAGGCTCATTGATATCAGTATGCCGGGAAGCAGAAGAACTGCCCCAACGAGCCAGGTGATCTTGAAGTCAGCTTTAAGCTGGCTCATCAGAAACCAGACAACTGCCGTGCCCAGAATCAGCCCCAGAGATCTGTACGCCCCTACCCGGCCCAGCACCCAGCCTCTTTTACCGGAACCCGCAAGTTCAATCGCTGTGGTATCCCTGAGAGGAATGAAAGCATGCATGGCTGATGACCAGATAATCATGAAAAAAACAAATCTCAGCAGCGAATCTGTGAGAAAGGCAAACCCCAGGAATGCGACGACTCCCACCACAAAAACCATGGTTATTGCTTTCCTCCGCTGAACCCTCACAAGAAACCCAGCGATAAAAACCAGAAAGAATCCCGGAAGCTCTCTGGGGACTTCCAGAGCTCCCCGCATTTCGCCGTCAATGCCAAGCTGATTGCTGAGATAGTCAGGCATAACACTCATAAATATAGTACTGGTCGCCCCGAGTAAAAGAATTGTTGCAAGCAGCTTCGCAAGTGATGTTTTCATTCGCTGTTCCTTCCTGGATCACGAAAGATAATCACGATATGCTGTTAATTGCAAAACATGGCGATGAGAAGATTATCAACATATACTACTGTAGTTCTTCCGATTAACTAATCAACCTGAAATGAGTGGATAAAAATGATAAAAGAGCCAGTAAAGAGAGCAGATGTTCCCCTGGAAAGCACCTGGGACCTTACTGTTATGTTCAAAACCGTGAAAGACTGGGAAAAAGAGCTGAAAAAAGCTTCTGAATTACCGGAGAAACTTGCTGCGCTCAGAGACAAAGCTACTGAATCTCCTGAGAATCTCCTTCAAGTCATTAAGACAATCCTTAACGCGAACCGCATGGCCGAGAAAATCTTTACTTATGCGCATATGGTTCAGGATCAGGATTTGTCTGACTCCACCGGCAGTGAAATGAATCAGAAAGCAGTAGATCTTCTTACCATGCTTGCGACATCTTTGAGCTGGTTCAATCCCGAGGTACTCTCCGTACCGGAGGAAACCATGATCAAATGGATCAATGATACTCCTCTTTCAACATACAGGGTCTGGCTTAAAGACATCATCCGGAACAGACCCTACATACTCTCTGCCGCCGAAGAAAGAATTATGGTTCTTGCCTCGGATGCCACCAGGGGATTCAGTGGAACCTTCAGCAAACTGAATAACGTTGAGATCCCTGCAAGGCTTCCCGAAGTGTCGGATGAAAACGGAAAAGCAGTAAAACTGTCACACGGGAACTTTATCCCCCTCCTTCAGAGTTCCAACCGGGAAGTAAGAAAAAACGCATTCAACGGTTTCTTCCAGGAAATTGAAGGCAACAAGGAAACTCTGGCCTCACTGCTGGATGGTCAGGTAAGGGTAAACATCTTTCAGGCAAAAGCCAGGAATTATCCATCCGCTCTCGAAGCGTCTCTTTTTCATGACAGGGTAAACAAGACTGTGTACAAATCTCTGATCAGCTCAGTTCATGACAGCCTCCCGGTGATGCACAGATACTACAGAATGAAAAAGAGGTTGATGAAACTGGACAAAATGCACATTTATGATGTTTACACCCCAACGGTGCATGATGTTGATGTAAAATACACCGTGAACCAGGCTCAGAATTTGACTCTTGAGGCTGTAAAACCCCTTGGGGAACTGTATGCAAACACCCTTCGTCAGGGCTTTAAGAACCGCTGGACAGATAAGTATGAAAACATTGGAAAACGAAGTGGCGCATACTCGGGCGGGTGCTACGACAGCCCTCCCTACATGCTTCTGAACTTCTCCGGCACTCTTGGCTCTGTATTTACACTCGCGCACGAAGCAGGGCATTCCATGCACAGCTGGTTTTCAAGAAAAAACCAGCCTTACCACACTTCCAACTACAGAATACTTGTAGCGGAAGTTGCCAGTATCACGAATGAAATGCTTCTGGCAAATCACCTCAGAGGCAAAACAGAGAATCGCGACATTATAGCGTACCTGATAGACAGCCAGATAAACGACTTCAGAACAACTCTCTTCAGGCAGACTATGTTCGCTGAGTTTGAGCTGCTGATACACAGACAGGTTGAGCAGGGCGGATCCCTTTCGGCGAACTGGCTTAACAAAACATATCTTAATCTTGTAAAACTCTACCACGGGAATGCCTTTGAATTTGACGCGGAGGATTCACTCATTGAAACTGAATGGGCAAGAATACCGCACTTCTACTACAACTTCTATGTTTAC
The DNA here is from genome assembly GCA_021107435.1 of Candidatus Sabulitectum sp. Classification (GTDB taxonomy): domain Bacteria; phylum Fermentibacterota; class Fermentibacteria; order Fermentibacterales; family JCC-6; genus Sabulitectum. The sequence goes on from JAIOSV010000007.1 coordinate 5,257, forward strand.
AAATATGCTACAGGTCTTGCTTCAGCCGCCTCAATCAGCAGCAGGATTCTGAATGGTGACGGAGTTATTGAAGGCTATCTCAACTTCCTCTCCTCCGGTGGTTCAAAACCACCCCTTGAGCTCCTTAAAAAAACAGGTGTTGACCTGGAAACCCCTGTACCGGTTGAAGATGCCATGAAGAAACTGAGCGATCTTGTGACTGATCTGGAGAATCTACTTGAAAAATGAGCAGGAACAACTCAGCCGATATCTGGAGCTTGCTTTCAATCAGGCAAAAGAGCTTGTTTATATTAAAGACAGCAAACTGCGGTTCCTCACCTGCAACTGGTCTTTCGCTGATTTCTTCGGTATGGATACTCCGGAGAAAGCCGAGGGATTATGCTCCTCGGATCTCATGTCTCCTCTTACGGCCGAAGAGGATACTCGAACTGATAAACAGGCAATACAAAGCAGTGTTACTCTGAGTACAATGCTCACCTTCGATGAGGGTGATAATAAATCACGGGTTTTCAGCTGCCTGAAAGCTCCTCTTATCGAGCTGGACTCAACCATCGGTATTTTCTGCATAATGCGCGACATCACCAGCGAAGAAGATCAGATGGAAGAATACCGTAATCGCGAAGCTGTTAATTCCGCAATAATCCGTAATGCTCCTGTTGGTATTTCCGTTCGTGATTCGGTAGGAAACCTGCTCTCTTACAACAAAGCCTGGCAGAAAATATGGGACAGTTCCGATGAAAAAGTTAAAGCCGATATGAATTATACAAGAACTGAACTTAAGCTGGATGACTCCGACTCATACCTGTACAGTTACCATGACAAACTTATCAACGTATACACAACAGGTGGCGAATTCTTTGTTCCCGAGGTAAAAACCAACAGGAAAAAAGATGGTCTTGAGGTCTGGGTTTCACAGCATTTTTATGCCATAATGAACCCGGACAACTCTGTACAGCGGGTGGTTGTTCTCACCGTTGATATCTCTGATCATGTGTACAGCAGGAAAGCTTTGAAAACCACACAGCAGAACTACAAGAAACTATCGGAAACCATTCCAGTAGGTGTATTCAGAAGCGAGATCAGGGAAAACAGTCTGATTCTTTCAATGAATCCCGCCTTCAGAAGGATGTTCGGGTTTTCAGAAGGCAAAGATCTGAATGTAAGAATCACTGATCTTCTTGCTAATCCCGCGGAGGAGAGAAACATCATAAATCTGCTTCAGCGGAAGGGCAGAATCGACAACTGTGAAATTATCCTGAAGAAGGCTGATGGCTCCACATTCTGGGCATCATTTACCATGAGTACACTTAAAGAAGCCTCCGTTTCCATTGCCGAGGGTGTGATTACTGACATTACCGGCAGGATGAATGCGTTCAAACAGCTTCAGAAAACCATTGATGGTGTTGTTCTTGCAATGAGTCGACTTGTGGACATGAAAGACCCATACACTTCCGGTCATCAGAAAAGAGTAGCTGATCTTTCCTGCGCGATTGGAGAAGAGCTGGGAATGAAACCCCACTTGATTGATGGGCTCAGGATTGCAGGAATACTCCACGATATTGGCAAAATGGCCGTACCTACTGAGATACTGACAAAGCCAGGGGCAATTACGAGAAGTGAGATGCTCCTGCTCAGAGAGCACGCGGAGGACGGATATGATATTCTTAAATCCATTGACTTCCCATGGCCGGTGGCAGACATTGTTTTGCAGCATCACGAAAGAATTGACGGCAGCGGTTATCCGTTGGGTCTCAAGTGCTCAGAAATTCGACTGGAAGCAAAGATACTTGCGGTAGCTGATGTTGTTGAAGCCATGGCCACAATGAGACCGTACAGAGCAAGCCTGGGGCTGCACGAGGCTCTTCAGACTATTACGGCGGGTTCAGGCATCTACTTTGACAGGCAGGTTGTTGAAGCCTGCATGCGGCTCTTCATGGAAAAAAACTATCATCTTCCCGAAGAGGATTCTCTAAATTCTTTTCGACATGATATGTAAGACGATTTATTGTCTCCTCAACCGCGCATACATCAACAGTGGTATCAATACAATCCCCGGCCGGCCGGGCATTCTCCACGCCGGCCACAGGAACAGGATGGGCATCAAGCATTCCCTGTCCAAGATCTCTCGGGCAGGCCACCGCGACAACCGCCAGAGGCCTCAAATCCTTTATGTGACGCCTTGCCAGTGTTCCACCAGTTGCTATGGCTATCTTCACACCTGTACGCTCGGCCAGATCAAGGAGTGATCCAACAGGACATCCGCCGCACCTGATACAGTTGTATGGATTGAATGTTATCCTGCGATCACAATCATGTCTCTGAAGACAATGTGGAAGAAGAAGAAGAATTCTTTCCGCTGGAATTGATCCACCAAGCTTTTGAAGCGTTTTTTTCGAACCCAGAGTAATAACCATTTCTTCAGCGGCAAATCCCTCTCCGCCGAGTATACCTGCCATTGGTTTGAGTACATGAAAAGCGAGAGAAAGAAAAATACTGGTTCTGAACAGACCAAGAATGTTAACAAGAACAACAGTCATCACCAGCCAGTACCAGTGGTGGGTTATGAGGAAAACAAAGACCCCCGGGAAAAGTGAAAAAATCGTTAATCCCAGGTGATAATGCATAAGGCTGCTATTTCTCACCCAGATGATCTCCCTTCTTCATTCGGCAGCCCCTGACATATTCATCGGCACTCATTCTGCGTTTTCCCTGAGGTTGCACCTCCAGAAGTTTTATAGAACCAGTGCCGCATCCTATAACAAGAGGCATTGTTTCAAGCACTTCTCCCGGCGTGCCCTGCAGGTCAGAGGTTTCAGCGAAGTAAATCTTCAGAATCTTCAGCCCGTTCATTGTCCTTGCTCCTGGAGCAGGATTAAAGGCAAGAATCATTCTTCTGATTTCTTCAGAAGAACTCTTCCAGGAAATAACAGCTTCTTCAGGTGTAACCTTTTCCGCATAGCTTTCTGCTCCCGTTTGCAGTACCGGTTTCAGCGTGCCGGCGGAGTACCCGGCAAGAACCCCCGGGAGAGCAAGAGCCGCAGCCTCAGAAAGGATATTCTCAAGCTCACCGGCAGTTTCCGTGCCGCTGATTTTCTGGTTTTCCGTATGAAGAATATCACCGGTGTCCCAGCCTTCATCTGTCAGCATAAAGCATACACCGGTTGCGCTGTCACCTTCAAGAATGGTTCGAATCACAGGCGCAGCACCTCTGTGTCGTGGAAGAAGAGAGGGATGAATGTTCACCACTCCCAGTGGAGCAAGATCAAGAAACCACCCCGGAAGCCAGCCTCCATAAGACGCGCTGACCATTACATCAGGCGAAATCTCCGCAAGTATATCCCTGATTTCTTTCAGCTTCTCCGGTTGCAGAAGCTTGATTCCCAGTTCATCAGCAAGAGCGGCCACCGGGGATCTGGAGAATTTTCTTCCCCTACCTGAGCGACTGTCAGGACGGGAAATAGTCAGTACTACCTCAATATTCTCTGAATTCTGAAGAGCTTTTAAAGCTGGCAGCGCGAACTCTGATGTACCGAGAAAAACCAGTTTCAATCCACCCGACCGCCCTCTCTCAGTTTTCTGAGTCTTCCTTTGAGAAGCTTTCTTTTAACAGGGCTCAGTTTGTCCACAAAGAGAATCCCGTCAAGGTGATCATTTTCATGTTGCATAAGCCTGGCTGCAAGCCCGCCGACATCAAGAGAGAAAGAGTTTCCCCGTACATCCTGCGCTTTAATACTTACCCTTGACGGACGTATCAGCATCTCGTAAATACCGGGTACGCTTAAACACCCCTCTTCTCTCTTTTCGGACTCGCCGTAAGGATGAATTTCCGGGTTGATGAACACTACATGCCCGTTCAGCTCATCAAGGTAATCCGGAGTGGCGATAAACAGCCTGACGGATTCTCCCACCTGTGGCGCTGCAAGTCCAAGACCCTCGGCAACTTCCAGGACCTTTCCCATAGTACTGACGAGCCCTGTTATGTACGGAGTATCATCAGGAAATACCAGAGGTCTGCTCTTTTGTCTCAGAACAGGATCGCCAATGATCCTGACGGAATTCAGCAGGTCTTGCATGTGGAAGACACTTCTTCCCCGAGTATGGTTAAAGCAGTACGGTCAACATCAATCTTCACAGAATCCGCGATTCTCACAGTAACAATATCACCTTTGATATTGGTTATCACGCCGTGGATTCCACCGCTGGTTACAACATTGTTTCCCTTCTGCATGGAATCACGCATTTCCTTCATCCTCTTTGACTGCTTCTGCTGTGGTCTGATGATAAGGAAGTAGAAGATACCCACCATGGCAACTATGGGAAGAAGACCCATTATTCCGCCTCCGCCAAGACAGCTGGCAGCAGAAGCAGCTTCTTCAGCGCCTCCACCTGTCTCCTGAGCCATAGCGGATGCTGCGAGAAGAACGGGGATTGTAAAGATATTTCTGATACTCATTTTTACCTTTCCTTTTCGTATGAACCGGCCAGAGCGCCAATTGTTCCTGTTACCGCGCCGAGTAAGATTACTAGTGTCATCCAGTGCAAGGGCATAAACCTGTGAGTCACAGCACTGGAAAGAACTTTTGACACAATCGCTGCCAGAATAAGCCCTCCGGCAGAACCGGTCACACCCATAAATATTCCCTCAACAACAAAGGGAATTCTGATGAACCACCATGGTGCACCAACTATTCTCATAATGTCAACAGTAAGCGATCTGCGAACAACTGACAATCTCACAGTATAGAAAACTACAAGAGATATGCTTGATACAAGAACAATGCCCAGAAGAATTACCAGTCGCCTGATTGTAGTTACAGTCTTTATCAGGCCAGGGAGGTAGTTCTCTCCGTACACTGCCTCCTCTACTCCTTCAATGGCTCCTATGGCCCGGGAAAGTTCCGACATTCTCCCCTGGTTCATAGCTTCTGTATCAAAAGTGATTTGAAGAGATGCAGGAAGCCTGAAATCATTGCCCATCACATCCAGAAGATCCGTTCTCCCGGGTAATTCTGCCCTGAACAGTGCTTCAGCCTCCTCCGGCGAGACGTAATAAACTGATTTGACACCCTGCAGACTGCTTATGAGATCACCAATAACTCTGCCCGCTCCTGGGGAAATATCTCTCCGAAGGAATACTTCCATTCCCACAAGGTTTTCTTCTCTGTCCATAATGCTTTGAAGATTCCATGAAATAATCAGAAATGTGTTAAACACCACAAAGGCCAGGGCAACCATAAGCAATGTGATCAAACGGGCGCCCGGTCTTGAATGCAGATTAAGTGTGATTTCTCTGGTAGCGGATTGTATAAGACTCATGAGTCCTGATCCAATTCAGACCATCTGTCCGCTCCACGGAGAACACCTTTATCAAGGAAAAGAAAACGACCTTTACCGGCGGGAACCTGTCGGGGATCATGTGTGGCCATTACAACAGTGGTTCCACCTCTGTTAATTTCAAGTAGAAGCTCAATTACCTCCCGGGAAACTTCAGGATCCAGGTTGCCTGTGGGCTCATCAGCAAGAAGAATTACAGGGTGCCCAACCATGGCTCTTGCAATTGCAACCCTCTGCTGCTCACCACCGCTGAGTTCATAAGGAAATGAGTTCCTTCTATGGCTTAAACCCATTCTTGCCAGAAGAGAAATAACTCTTTTCTGTACTACTCTGCTCCCGGTTCCGGATACCTGCAAAGGTAAAGCTACATTATCAAATACGGTTCTCGCATGAAGAAGCCTGAAGTCCTGGAACACTATACCAATCTTTCTTCTAAGCCGGGGAAGCTCTCTTTTCCGTATCCTGTCAGATCGGAATCCTATCACCTCCACAAGTCCGGAATCGGGTTTTTCTCCCATCCATACAAGTCTCAGCAGGGTCGTCTTTCCTGCGCCACTGGGTCCGGAGATAACAAGGAATTCTCCCCGTCTGATCTCCATATCTACATTGTCCAGCGCCGGCCATCTGCCGTAGCTCAATCGAACCCCGCCCATGGTTACCAGCAACCCTGTTCCTCCCTGCCTGCAACATCATAAAGTGAGCTTCTGTCCTTCCTGGACACGTTCTTCGAAGTGGGAACAATGAGCACCTTTATAGTAATCCTGCTGCCGTCAGGTTTAATAAGACCAATTACAGCACCAGTTTCCACCGTAGAAGATGCTTTTGCCCTGGAACCGTTCAATTCAACTGCACCTGCTCCAATTGCCTTTGAAGCTATAGATCGTGTCTTCAGAAGTCCTGTCACCTTTAGAAAAAGATCTATTCTCATTAGAAATTGATCACAATCGGAATGTCGGCTCTGAGGGACTCCATCATTCCTGAATAGTAATTCTGCCAGTAAACTGATTGCAGCATGGAAGTGAGTTCGTCTTCGGAAAAGTCTGCCCAGTCAACAAGCTGATCCTCACCGGCCTTGAATATGGCAACAGCCATCTCCTGTTCCACAGCCACAGGTCTGGATATTTCACCGGGGTTCAGATTGATAACAGCTTCCCTCATCTCACCTTCCCAGGCACCGACATTCACAGTTCCCAGAAAACCCTCAAGATGACCCGGATCAGGATCAAAGCTGAAGTCGTTAACTGCTTCGGTAAAATCCATTCCAGCTTCCAGATCCGCAATCAGTTCCTCTGCCTGCTCAAAGGTTTTATCAAGATCTGCCGGTGTAAGCTGAACAATAATAATTATATGGCTTGCCCGGACGCGTTCTTCATCTCTGTCGGTGAGTTTGATCAGATGAACACCAAAAGGTGTCAGGAAAGGACCAGCTATCTCGCCAGGCTCAAGGCCAAATGCCACACCTTCGAAGGCAGCAGTCATATCTCCCCGGCTGAACCAGCCCAGATCGCCACCGGTTAATGCGGAACCATCCTGTGAATAGGCAGCGGCAGCGGCGGAAAAGGTTGTCTCACCTGTCTCAATTAAAGCTCTTACTTCAGACAGCAATTCTTCGGCTTCCCCGGTATCTCCCGGGAGAACGGGAAGATATATCCAGCTGAGGTTTGTTGGAGTAAGAACCTCCTGAACGGTCTCAGGGTTTTCAATAAAGAATGATACCGCATCGGACGGTGCGGTAATCATTGCATTTCCTGCCTTCAGACGGACATAATTCTCACTGGCGATTCTGTCTCCCAATATTGAGGTGTAGCTGTCTCTCAACCCTGCTACTGTCATTCCCGTTGAAGCAAGAAAGTCCATGAATTCCTGCTCGGTATAGAAGCTGCTTCTTACTTCGGTCATGGCTTCGTCAACAGCAGCCTCAATTTCTGTTCTTCCCGGATAGATGTCTTCGCGCCTGGCAGCCTCCACAAGAAGTTTCTCTTCTATGAGCTGTTCCATTCCGAGCTGGTAGGATGGGCTGGACTGATCAATCTCAAAAGCTGTTTCCTCATCAATACCCGATTCAATCAAAAGAGAGACTACATCGGAATGCAGCACAGGTTCCGAACCCACAACAGCCACCACTCTCTCAAGTGTCATGGGCGCTGAAATCAGAGCAGCAATACATAGTACGATATTTATCAATGAACTACCTCCGCGGATAATCTGTTTTCTGTTGCAAGAAGCACGCTGTCAAGTACGGCATCAATTCTGGAGTTATACAGAGCTTCAGTAGCGCTTCGCATAACTCTTAGGGAGTCTGAGATTATCCTGGTCTCTGAAACCTTGAAAATATGCCATCCGATACTGGACTGCACAACTTCACTGAGTCCGTCAAGAAGGGCGATATCCATGGGAAGCCCCTGAAGCAGCATCTCTCCTCCTGTGACAAAACCAAGATCACCACCGATTGCCGCTTTCTGGCCAAGCGAAGAATTCTGTGCCGTTACCTGAAAATTCTGCCCCCATTCCAGACGGGTATGCAGAGAATCGGCAATGGCACTGTCTGCGGCTATTATCTGAAGATAATGCCTTTCCAGAAGAAACAGTTCAGGGCTGGCCAGCATGTAAGCCCATACTTCCGACTCTGTGGGCTGGTTCGTGTTTTGAATAACGTGCTCCACGATAAGATCACGCAGATAAAGCTGCTTTGCTCTCTCCTGAACAAATCTGCTGATAGCCGGATTCTCAAGACCGGCTTCCTCCGCAGCGCAGGCAAGCAGCTGATCATGGATCCAACTGCCTACCGCGTCATCTCCTGCCCTGATCGCGGCAACATCAGAAGCGTAAAGAATGTGAGGTCCAACAGAAGCCAATACCTCTCTTCCCGAATAACCCGGTTCCTCTTCAACAGCAGTAAAAGAATCACGTTGTGTCATCCCAGCATACGAAAATAGAATGAAAAAGGTAACTCCCGCAACCAAAGCAGCGAGTATCCACAAAGCCAGAGGCATTGATTTTCCCATTCAGTATCCCCGTTCTGTTATATGTGATTCAGCAGTCGTTCCGGCCACAAGTTAACGATATGCTTTCCCCGCAGATTATCAAGCATTTCAATCAGCAGCATTTCCTGCATAGCTGACACCAGCTCCATAGTTGCCAGTTCCATTGTCTGCTCAGCAGTGAGTGGGCTGCTCAGTGGTGCTTTTTCCATGAGCTGAATAATGTGGTATCCCATTGGAGTCTCAACTATTCCGGAAATCTCGCCCGTTGAAAGTTGACACACTGCCTCCATAAAATCAGGAGAAGCCATACCTCTGGTCATCCAACCCAGGTTTCCTCCGGAGGAAGCACTGGGACCAACAGAGAATTGTGCCGCGAGTGTCGCGAAGGATTCACCTGAATTCAGCCTTGAAAGCACCGAGGATGCCAGCACTTCATCAGGAAGAAGAATGTGTCTGATGTTGTACTCAAGGGTATATGTTTCACCCCAGACATCTACATAATTTTCAACCTCCAGCAGGGACACTTCAACATCATCAAGAATATCTGTGATATAGGCTTCAAGAATAATCTGATTGACTGTCTGCTCGATAAGATCGGCTACATCCGGACGGGAAGCTATGTTACTCTCTTCCGCAGCAGTCAGAATAAGTTGCTCTCTAACCCAGGATTCAAGCACCTCGGCAGCAGCGGCCTCCGTGGTTATTCCAAGAGTGGAAATAACCTCAGCCCCGCCAATCATTTCAATCAGATCTTCCCAGCAAAGTTGTCTGGAGTCAACTGAAGCCAGTACGTCCCCGGAGGCACTTCCGCACAGAACAGTTATCAGTATCATCAGGTATGCAGGATTCTTCATATTTGGTTTTCCTTCCGTTTACCGTGTTCCACCCCAGAGATCAATCTCTCGCACAGCAGCGGTGTCTATGGTTACAGAGTATCTGGCACTAAGGTCGTTTATCATATTCTCGAACCCCGAGGAGAAACTCATTGAAGCAGCCAGCATCTCAGCGTAAGGATATATCTCCTCCAGCGAAGCGACCTCCGGGGGGACAATCTCAACTACCTTGAACCATCCCACAAGTTCCCCCTCCAGCGGGACAGGCCCGGAAAACACTCCGGAATCAGCAGCAAATACCTCAGGTCCAAGTTCCGGGCCGAACGCCTGTTCTATCTGAGGTTGTGTGGGTATCATCACTCCACTCCGGTCAACAACAGTCTGGCATTCTGTCAGTTCGTCAAAACTTAAGGGGATCTGAGAATCAATCTCCGAGAAGTTATCGGTATAGCCAAGAAGAACAGAGCGTCTTTCCGGTAAGAGAAACAACTCACTGTTCTCTTCATACCAGAGGGCAACACCCGCGCTGTCAGGAATACTTGCCTCAAGCACACGACTCCTCACAACGCTCTCTGCTCTGGCATAATCCAGTGCGTTTTCCGGCAGGATAACCCCATGTTCCACTGCAAGTTGAGCCAGCCCGTATCTCTGTGTTATCGATAGGACATAGAACCAGAGGGTAGATTCACAGTTCATCATAATTTCAGGTGGTGAAAAGAACGCTATTTCAGCAGGGACTTCTTCGTGAAAGTTTACAGGATCAGCCTTCGCCATTAAATCAAGAATGTCTGCAACTGTAAGAGTATCCCCGCTGAACAATGCTACAGGCTCCTGAGTCCCAACTCCAGCCGGAATAATCCGGGTTCCACTTGTTGTACAGTTGTCCGCAAGAGCAGAAATTCCTTTGGAAAGAATTATGTAAGAGGTTGCATCGGCAATGGAATTCAAGAATCCCAGGCTTGTAACCCCTTCCTCCGGTATCCATTCTCCCTCTGTGAGGTTTAGAATACAAACACACCATTCACCGTACATGGGAAGCACTTGCGCGATTCCAGTCTCCATGGTTAAAAGCGGGAAAAAAGATGTTGATATTCTCTGGACCGGACCGCTGAAGCCTCTGTAACTTGATCCATCCGCAAGACTCCACGGAGCTGACATTGAAGGAATGGAGGCGTTAAAAATACCGCTGTTCCACTGATCCGCCATCTCCAGGGCAGCAGCCGAATCATCCAGAAGAACTGCACGGAGAGTAAAACCGGAAAAACCGCAGGAGGTCATTGAGTCAATATAGACCTGCTGATTAAAAGCATATCCCATGCGGTTGAACATGGAGTCAGCAAGCATGGATGTTCTGTAAATATTTTCCCAGCCGGCAGAGACTGTTCTGTCCTCCTCCCAGGCAGCAAGAAGAGACTTCTTCATAACTATCCGGTTCATCAACTCCAGTCTTCCCCCCGGTTCCAGAACCGCAACTTGCATGTCAGCAGAAAGGTTGTTGAAAACCGCAAGGTATTCTTCTGCAGTAACAGGAACTCCTCCTACAGAACCCAGATCACCGGATTTCCCGCAGGAAGAAGTCAGGAGTACCGTGATTGCTACCACGAAAAGAGCGTAAAGAAATGCGCGCATTGTTTCCACCTCTGATAAATTATGTATTAACTATCCCTGAAAGTGCTGGGCGAATATACGCAAAACAGTCAGCAATGCGGACATTCTCTCTTCAGGTAAATAATCTTCGAGTTTTCTCGAAAGAACCACTCTTCCTGTTTTCTCCTCAAGCACTTTCCATTTTTCTCCAGCCATTGCCGCAACTTTTTGTATCCGCGGAGAACCACCTGGAAGAAACACAAGCCTGACCATGGAGGCGGTAACAACCACATCCTCAATATTTGCTCTCATGGCAAGACAATTTACCCTCGCCCTGTGAGCCACTCCTCTTACCGGTTCTGGAACTGACCCGAACCTGTCCTTTACATAATCAAGCCACTGCTCCACACCGTCTTCTGTTTTTGAGCGCCACACCCAACGATAAAGATGAACTCTCTCAGCTGTGTCCGGCATGTATTCCTCTGGGATAAAGGCCTTTCCCGGAAGCTCGATACGAACCTGAGGTCTGTTCAGACCGCCCTTCTCACCCTTGAGCATCCTGACTTCTCTGGAGAGAAGCTCTTCAAACATTGAATACCCCACCGATTCCACCTGTCCACTCTGGCCTGCTCCCAGAAACTCTCCGGCACCGCGAAGCTCAAGGTCACGCATGGCGATGTGCCAGCCGCTGCCCAGTCTTGTGTAGCGCTGGATTGCTTCAAGTCTGTTCCTGCCCTCAGGTTTAAGTTTGCTCAACCCCCCTGGAGTAATCATGTAGCAGTATGCCCGGTGATGGCTCCTTCCCACACGACCGCGAAGCTGATAGAGTTCTGCCAGACCAAAATTCTGAGCGTTATCTATGAACATTGTGTTAACCCTTGGCAGATCAATTCCGGACTCGATAATGCTGGTGGACAGCAGCATCTGGTATTTGCCTCCCATAAAAGAGTGCATCACATCCTCAAGTTGCCGGGGGCTCATCTGACCATGGCCTGTAACAATGTCTATATCCAGAAAGCTTTCCAGTCTGGTTTTAATCTTTTCAATTGTACTTATACGGTTGTGAACGAAGAATATCTGACCGTCTCTTTCAAGCTCTCTGGCTACAGCTCTTGCTATGATATCGTGGTTAAAAGTTGTTATCTCTGTTTGAATGGGATATCTGTCCCTTGGCGGAGTTGCGATGATTGATATCTCCCGGAAACCGGAAAGAGCCATGTGAAGGGTTCTTGGAATGGGCGTTGCCGTCATAGTGAGAGTGTCAACCGTCGTCTTCATCTCTCTGAGATATTCTTTCTGCTTTACTCCGAACCGCTGTTCTTCGTCCACCACAAGAAGACCCAGGTTGTTGAACCGGATATCTTTCTGAAGCAATCTGTGGGTACCCACCACAATTGAAACATCTCCCTGTGAAAGGTCTGCAAGCGTATTTTTCTGCTCTCCCCGGCTCTGAAATCTGCTGAGAACCTCAACCCTCATGGAAAACTCTGCAAGTCTGTCGCGGAATGTGTTGTAGTGCTGCTCGGCGAGAACAGTGGTAGGAGCGAGAATCGCTACCTGAACACCGGCTTCCGCTGCTCTGAATGCCGCGCGAAGAGCCACTTCAGTCTTGCCGTAACCCACATCACCGCAGATAAGTCTCTCCATGGGGGTATCTTTATTGAAATCCGCCATCACTGCCTTGATTGCAGCCGCCTGATCCGGGGTCTCCTCGTAAGGAAAACTCTCCTCCATGGACTTTGACAACCTGCCAGGTGGAGGAAAAGGCGGACGTTTTCTAACAGTTCGCTCAGCATAAAGAATTGCAAGCCTTCCGGCAATCTCCTGAGCTCTTTTCTTTACCCTTGAAAGTCGTTTGTTCCATGCTGTTCCGCCGATTTTGTCAAGCTGTGGATTGCCCCCCCCAGGTGTCAAATACTTCTGAACCTGACCAATCTGCTCAAGCGGGACAAGCAGCTTATCGCCATCCCTGTAGACCACTTCAAGACAATCAACATCACCGTCCGCGATTGACAGCCGCTTCAGTCCCAGAAACTGACCTATACCGTAAGACTCATGAACAATGTAGTTTCCGGGATGAAGCTCTTCCCATGAAGCAAGTGTCTCACCACCCCGGAATTTCCTGACCCTTTCAGGACGCCTTCTGGTGCTGAGCAGTCTTCTCTCGCAGAGAAATACCACTCCTCCGCCATTTTCGAACCGGAGTACAAAACCATCGGAAATAGAGAGTACTTCAAGCTCTACAGACTCAACAATATCTTCCTGGAGAAGGTCTCTGAAAGAATTCAATTCCGCGCTGGTGTCACACGCAACCGCTATCCTGAAACCGTTGTCCCGCCAGTGTCTTATCTGTCTGAACATCTCATTCCTGTGATCCATAAACCCTGTCTGGGGTTCAGTTGGCAGATAAATGTCAACGCTCTCGGATGGAACGAGTGTGTGTTCAAGCACCCGTTTACACCTGCTCATACTCTTTTCAATCTCTTCCCACGAAGCAAATGCTTCTGAAAAAGAAAAAGGGAGATCCCTGGGGAAAGCGGATTTTCTTGCCTCCAGTGTCTCTCCAATAGTCGAACTCAACCTTTGCGGTTCAACAAGAATCAGTGTTCCTATTTCTGCGAGATAGTCGAAAATTGTGGCGGATTTCTCAAAAAAAAGAGGGAGGTGATGTTCTATCCCGGGGAAATCACTGGCCCCGTACATGTATTCCTCAAGAGGATGCTCGTCGGGTACCCGATCCGCAGCGGCGTTCCACTCTTCCGGGGTAAGAACAATTTCTCTTGCTGGAAGTATTATCGCTGAACCTACACGGTTAATGGTTCTCTGGGAGTGCTGATCAAAAATACGAACCGATTCAACCTCTTCACCAAAGAACTCGATTCTGTAGGGGTTGTCAGTACCGTAAGTTCCTATATCAATAATACCGCCTCTTCTGGACCATCTGCCCTGTTCGTAAACAGAGGCCTCTCTGCTGTATCCTGCGGAAAGGAGCCAGCTTTCAAGCTCGTTCGGATCCAGACGCATCCCTTTGTATACCGATAATACCCTGAAAGAATCTGAAGGGGGCAGCCTTTTAACCAGAGCACGGGCCGGAACAACCACCAGGGTGTCCGGTCTTGCGGAATGGAGGCCGGCAAGACATTCGATTCTGTCCGCAATAACGCTCTGATGCGCTGCTTCCCCCTGAAATGGCAGGGTTTCATATGCGGGGAAGTAAAGAACTTCCCGTCCTGTGAGCGATTGTATGTCGTCTCGAATAGATTCAGCAGTTGTTACTGTAGGTGCCACCACGATAGTCGGACCCGCAAGCCGGTGGGCAGAAACCACTGCCATAGAGAGGGATGCTCCTCCGAGACCGCCCATTGTTGTCCACGGTTTTTCCGAAAGGCTATCCAGCATACCGGAAAAAACAGAATCCCAGTAAAACTCATCTGTTATTCTGGAACTCACTCGACAGGCTCCTCTGCCGCTGCCTCCGGCTCAATCTCTACTTCGGGGATCGGCAGATCCATTCCCGCAAGCATAGACCACTGTGCCTCTATCACAGGCATTTCAGCCAGAAACCTTTCCAGCTCTTCTCCGTCAAGAGGATCTGCAGGGGGCATTATCTCAGTAGCAGGATTTACATAAGAGCCGTTTCTTTTCATCTCGAAGTGTACGTGTGGACCAGTGGACAAGCCGGTAGAGCCCACATACCCAATTATCTCACCCTGCCTGACGTAGCTTCCCACGCTCTGGCCGGAGGCATAGCCGTTCATGTGACCGTATCCGGTTTCATAACCGTTGGCGTGCCTGACTCGTACCATGTTTCCGTAACCGCCGCACCAGCTTCTAACAGTGATTGTCCCATCTCCAACCGCATATATTTCCGTTCCTAATGGTGAAGCGTAGTCAATCCCCCGGTGAGCTCGCGTGTATCCGAGGACAGGATGCATCCGGGAACTGGAATAGCCTGAACTTATCCGGCCGAATGGTACTGGCATTTTCAGGAACATGGTTCTTAGAGACGCACCGTCACGGTGATAGTGATCAAGAATGATCTCTGCAGGAGCAGCTTCCTCCGGACGATGAAAGAAAGGGAATGCCTCTGCTATCCCTCCATATGCAAACTGGTACTTGGCAGCGAGAATTCTTCTGAAACCTGTCTCGCCGTCCATGGGATATCGATTCTCTTCAATGAGAATCCAGAGGCTGTCTCCCACCCTTACATCATAGTAGAAGTCGATATCGTAAACGAACAATCTGTCAGTAAGAGCCCGCTGCAATTCAGATATGTAACCTACAGCACGTGATGAATCCCTGCAGGTAACCAGCAGTCCGGATTCTGTAAGGTCCGGAGGCAGCGCAGTGTCCCAGAGGGCAGCCCATACCGTGGTTGAAACCTCACATGAAACAGCTCTTTGACGAATCCACCTTTCCTGGGGTACATACTCCGACAGAGATGGATCACCATTACTGTAAGCAATCCTGTAGAAACCTCTTCTGTTGCCGGGATATGCCCGAAGCTCTGTCAGTTCTCCCCTGCAGTACACAGCGGTAAGCGTATCACCGGTCCTCTGCACGGTCCATCCCAGACTGTCCATAAGTACATGACAGGTGGCAAGGTATTGTCCTCCGGAAATGCCCAGCTCGCGCACTGCTCCGCCAAGAAATCCTTCACCTATAGTGGAAATAAAGATGTCAATAGTATCCGCGACCACTGTGAGAATCTCTGTGCGGCAAACATCCATTGCCTCTATGTCCCTGTGAAATCCCCAGGGCTCGCCAATGTTCTCATCACTTGAATTCGTGAAAATCAGTGTAATCGCTATAGCAGCCGCGATCAATGCCACAGCGCCCCAGTTTCTTCTGTTTCGAAGCAATTTCCCTCCGCTGAGCCGGTCAGATGCCGTCTGAATAAAGTCTGTCGCCGAAATCTCCAAGACCCGGTCTTATGTACCAGTTTGAATCAAGTTCCCTGTCAACGCAAACGGTAATTACCGTGAGATTATCAAATACACCCAGTCTTGCGATTCCTTCAGGAGCAGCCACAACTGATACAAGAATCACCTCTGAAGCTTTCCCGTCAAAGAGATACTCCAGAACCGCTGCCGCAGTTCCACCTGTGGCCAGCATGGGATCAAGAACTATAACCTTTTTACCTGCCACATTGGGTATAGACGAATAGTGAAAAACCGGCTCTGCCGTGGTCTCATTCCTGCTCATGCCTATAAACGCGACCTGAGAGTCAGGCAGCAGATCCTGAAATGCTTCCAGCATTCCCAGCCCGGCTCTGAGAACCGGTACTATAATAGGAGGATCAACAAGCACCTCGCCCAGCGTACTCTCAAGAGGAGTTTGTACCTCCGCGGGAACTGTACATAGATCTCTGGTTGCTTCAACCGCCAGCAGGTATGACAGCCGATTGGCATACGCTCTAAATCTCGCGGGGGAGGCGTCTTTTCTTCTTAACCTCGTAACAAAGTCTCTGGCAACAGGATGCTCGAATTCTATCATTTCCATAAAGTTTGTTCCCTTTCTGATGTTTGTTGACAAAATACAGAAAAATAAGTACACTCGCCAGATGCGTACACTAAACCACAGGAGGAACTGACAATGGAAGTGCTTCAAAGCCTGAATGACAGAAGCCTTGTTTACCAGATGACCAATGAGGAAAAGCTGAACGAACTCCTTAACACTGGTTCTCTTTCATTCTATATGGGTTTTGACGCAACCGCCAGCAGTCTTCACCTCGGACATCTGGTTCCGCTGATGATTGCCAGTCACCTCCAAAAAGCCGGACATAAGCCACTCATACTCATAGGTGGAGCCACAGCTCTTGTGGGCGACCCGTCAGGCAGATCCACAGAACGCTCTCTTGAAAGCAGAAACACCATAAACAACTGGGCGAACTCTCTGAAAATTCAGATGACAGGGTTTCTCGACTTCAGTGATGACAGCGCCAGCGGAGCCCTTCTGCTGAATAACGCTGACTGGCTCAACAAACTTAACTACATCAGCTTTCTCAGAGACATCGGAAAACATTTCAGCGTAAACAGAATGCTGACAGCAGAGAGTGTGAAACAGCGACTGGGAACAGGCCTTTCGTTCCTGGAATTCAATTACATGCTTCTTCAGTCCTATGACTTCCTGCACCTCTTCAGAGTACATAACTGTATTCTCCAGGTGGGAGGTACTGACCAATGGGGCAACATCGTAGCGGGCATTGACCTTATCCGCAGAAAGGAATCTGCTGAGGTTTACGGTTTCACCTGCCCCCTTGTAACCACTTCCACAGGTGAAAAGATGAGCAAGTCACAGCCGGGAGGCGCCATCTGGCTGGACCCGAACCTTACGTCGCCCTACCAGTACTACCAGTTCTGGATCAATGTAGATGACAAAGACGCAGCGTACTTCATGAAGCTCTACACGTATCTTCCAACCGAAGAGATCGCTGAATACGAGAAACTCACCGGAGCCGATACAAGAAAAACCAAGGAAAAACTGGCCTTCGAGGCAACTGCCATTGCTCACGGCAGAGACCAGGCTGAAAAAGCACAGAATACCGCAAAAGCTCTTTTCACCGGAAAAGGCAGCCAGCAGAATGTACCCTCCACGGAACTCCCTCTCGCACGAATAGCAGAGGGAATGTCGGCTATAGACCTGTTCACTGAAACAGGCCTCTGCCACAGCCGCGGAGAAGTCAGAAGACTGGGAAAGCAGGGTGGTCTCTACATACAGGGCGAAAGGGTATCAGTACCGGAAAAAAAGATTACAGAGGACTTGCTTGAAGACAACTCTCTGCTCCTCCGGGCAGGCAAAAAACGATACCACCGGATAAACTTCACCGGCTGATCTCTACCTGGGTGTTCGATTTGTTACTAAAAATCCTTGTGAAGCCGGGAAGCAAGTTTGTCGGCACAGTCCGGACAGAGCCCGTGCGTGAATTCTGCTTCTGATTTATCCCGGATATACGATTCCATTTGATGCCAGTGTCCTTTGGAATCTCTGATTCTTTTGCACGAAGAGCAGATGGGCAGAAAACCCTCAAGAATCTTTACTCTTCGAATCAGCTTCTTTGTGTAACTTATTATCAACACGCCAATAATCGCGACGATCATGCTTTCAGACAGGGATTCCCTCCAGTTCAGAGGTGTTGACTCAGCTCCCAGAAGCAGATGCGGTATATCAATTACTTCATCAAGCCAGATAAACATAATAATGCACAGAAACGCCACAATTTCACAGGTAATCAGTTTCTTTCTGAAAGAACATCTCACTGACAAGTTCATGCAACCAACCTGTATTCCACGTGCAGTACATCCATCAAACAGGAAACCCCTTCCCCTCACCACGATAATGCTTGAGTCATTATGTCGTGTCAACTGTAGCAGGGTCATTGCGGTGATTTACAAGCAGCTTTTGCATATTCTTATACAGCTGCACGTTAACCATTCAAAATAGATACTGCTTATCCGCTCCAACGATATATAACTGGTAGCTACCTGGCTCTGCGCCAGGCATTTTCAGCGGGCCCCTCAATGCGGTTCCAGACCTCCTCAGGAGAACCATCACCATCAATAACGGTCATTTTGCCCTGTTTCCGGTAGTAATCCACCACAGGCAGGCAGATTTTCTCATGCTGTTCCAGCCGGTGAACAATAGTGGAAGTTTCCATGTCGTAGTTCATACGCCGTTCGGTTTTGCCGCGGGCATCCAGCCGCTTGATAAGCTCAAGTGTTGGACACTGGATATCAAGTGTAAAGGACACAGAAGAGCTGATTTTCCGCAGCAATCCATCAAGAATATAGGCCTGCACAAGAGTTCGGGGAAAACCCTTGAAGATGAATCCGCTGGCCTCCGGGTTTCGTTGTATATGTTTTTCAATAAGCTTTATCACAATCTCATCAGGCACAAGGTCGCCTCTGTCGCACAGGGCCTGAACAGTCTGCCCGACCTTCGAGCTTTTCCTGATCTCCTCCTTGAGCATCTCACCCGTGGATAAATAGACCAGATTGTACTTCTGAGCCAGCTTGCGAGCTTGAGTACCGCGGCCGGCGCCGGGATAGCCAAGCAGTACAACATTGAAGAGTACCTTGCGAAGTTCCTGCTCAATTATTTCTTCCAGCTTCCGGTTGATTTCCTTGATGGAGCCAACACCATCAACCGCAAAAAACAACCCCTGGTCTTTGTAAAATTGAGCCACAGGCGCTGTTTTTTCCTGATATTCTTTAAGACGATTCTTTATGACAGCCTCAGTATCGTCTCTGCGGCCGGAAGTTCTGGCTCGTTTCAGCAGACGATTGAATGATTCTTCAGGTGACACATCCAGAAAAAGCAGGCAGGTCAGAGATGTGTGCATCTTCAGCAGGAGACCTTCCAGAATGTAGGCCTGCACGAAAGTTCGGGGAAAACCGTCAAAGAGGAAGCCTGCCGCGTCTGGATTTGAGGTAATTTTCTTTTCAATGATCTGAACGATGATCTCATCAGAAACCAGACCGCCTGTCTCAATAATTGACCGGGCGGCAAGGCCCAGTTCGGTGCCGCTTCTGATCTCCTGACGGAGTATATCACCAGTTGCAATGTATACAAGATTATGCTTCTTCATCAACAGTTCCGACTGAGTACCCTTACCGGCACCAGGCGCTCCGAACAACGCAATATTCAGCATGGGGTTCTCCTCCCTGTGTTCACGGTATACGTACTGTCTCTGTTGTAAAAAGAGACTGTTGACTCACAGGCTATACGGCTTTCTTTAAAATCGCCAGTATTTTCATCAATTCAGTCCTGTCAAAAAGCTCTCCCGTGACATACTTATGCAGAACCATGTTGATAAGAGTCTGATAAGGAAGTCCCTCCTGCTCAGCACGAGTTCTGATCATTTCCAGGTCAACCTCTGAAATTCTCAGGCTGATTGCTTTGTTCTTCGCCGCTTTTGTAATGATTTTCTCTATCTTCTCCCGCTTTGCACCACTCACTGATCTGAGGTGGCCAGCATTTTTCTCAATCATTTTTTCCTCAGATGTCAGTTCATAGTTCATTTCCACCTCCACTTCCATACCTTTTGTGAAATTTTCTGCCTGGAAATGCTGTTTTCAGAACAATACTCTCCCTGTCGATTAAGAAAGGAACCAGCCAGGTGTACCCTTGAATCATCATTACGAGGTAGAACTGATTCCCTCTCCCGGGATTCTCTACAATATCCAGATAATCGTCGTTAAAGATCATTGCTGAAATCTCTTCAAACGAAATGAGACGATTTGCCTTAAGCCAGTCATTCTTCTTCTCGTCCCATGTGATCTTCTCCATACACAATCCTATCTGTCTGTATATACATCGTCAATGGCAACGACGATTGGAGCACTCCCGGCAAAACCTGCGCTCCTAATGCCTGGCCTCCGGCATGAGGGAATTGAAAGTCATAGTGGAAATCACCTTCCACAACAGGCCATTTGATCAATTCTGTATTTTCTCCAAACAACTGGAATATTCCCCGAATAACTGAATAAACGCATTTATTCAGTTACAATCTCTTTTACCCTCCCGACAACACCGGATTCAAGTTTAACCTTGATCCCATGAGGATGTGTGGATGACTTAGTAAGAATTCCGGAAATAACCCCTTCTGTCAGCTCACCGGTATTCTGATGACGCTTCTGTACCACCAGAACAGTCATTCCCGCCTTCAGATCGGATCTTTTTGTGCCGGACATTAATTACCCAAACTCTTTAAGAACTTCAAGTACTGCCGCATAGTCAGGTTCCTGGCTGATTTCAGGCACAAGTTCAGTGTAAACAACAAGATCAGAGCTGTCCAGTATCACAACCGCCCTGGTCAGCAGTCCTGCAAGTGGACCTGTAGTGAGTGTAACACCATAATCTCTGCCGAATTCAGGGGAAC
>JAIOSV010000115.1 GCA_021107435.1 Candidatus Sabulitectum sp.
CTTGCGGGAAAGTTCACAGGCATGCACCCGGCAGAAATATCCATACGGGACCAGCTTCTGTCATAATCAAATCCGTCAAGCTTTGTCTGATGGGAAATTCCACCCACCGCCAGATAGCCGCCTATTGGAGTATGCCACAGCACATCCCCTCCGTAACTCATCTCTGTCCACTCCGTGTCGTCAACATCGGAATCAAGGGCGACAACATCCCTCTTCCAGTATCTGCCGGTGCCATTTATCTCGAAAATTCCAGGAAGGGAGTACCCGAGAGATAGACCGGGTCTCAAGGCAGAGTTTCTGTAACCCTCTCCCAGAGAAAGAGGCAGTACAACTACGGCGCTGTCTATATCCTTGTCAAATTGAATCTCGGGATTCACGGTGAAGCCTCCGAAGGTGATTCTGCCTTCCAGGTGTGTCTCCAGATGATTTCTGTAAAAGCGAGGGATAACCGCACCTTCTCCGCTCACAACTCTGCTGGCATTCAGGAGGATATTCCAGTTGCTGCTGTTCATCCTGAAACCGCCCTGACCCCAGTTGTGAATGCCTTCACCGTAATTAATGCTGTCTGAGACAACATTCATCTGAGCGTAGCCCTCGAAGCTTAAAGCGAAGGCAGTGGCGCCAGCAAGAAGCAATACTGCAAAATGTTTCATTAGTATATCGCTCCTTCCGGGCAGATTTCAACGCATCTGTTGCACTGGTGGCAGAGCCCCGGGTCAATCACTGCATCTCCGTCAATAACTTCAATGGCTCCGTAGGGGCAGACATCTTCACATTCTCCGCAACCTACGCACCTTGATGCATCCACAGTAAGAAGCGCGTTCGCGAGAGGTCCATCACAGGCAGCAAGTACCATCAGTCCGAGAACAGCAAGCAGCAGCAGCCTAGTGAATCGCGTCATAGGTGCACACCCCCTGACAAAGTCCGCAGCCAATGCAGGCATCCGGATCAATGTGGGAAGTACCGTCTTCAATCACAATAGCATCAACCGGACATACCACCAGGCAGTCTCCGCATCCGCTGCATTTGCCCTGTTCCACCCAGTACCTTGTTCCACCCGCAGCCACCGCTGCGGCTAACAGAACAAGTACCAGAATCAACATCCCCTTCTTAAGCATCAGTCCTCCTCTAATTCCTCCAGAAGCAGTTCGCTGTTGCCCTCGGCATCTATACCGTACAGGGCACAGTCATCTGCATCAAGAAGCTCAATGGTGCTTGTTGGACAACCACTGGCGCATATTCCGCAGTTGATACAAATTTCAGGATCAATAACAGCTATATTGTTATCATCCATGGTGATGGCCTCAACAGGACATTGACCTATGCAGATCTGACAGCCTATACATCCTTCGGGAACTACATAGTAGGATTCAATAACTTCAGCACTTTCAGGAAAGACGCCGTCTTCAGCCTCAATGGTTTTGACTACAGCTCCCTTCGCCTGTACCTCTAAAGCAGCGAAGTCAACATCAATCGAACCCCAGTTGAAGCTGAAAACTCCTGCGAAAGCGATTACGGTAAAAACAAGTATCATGGTAATGCTTTTCAATGAAAGCTCCTTTCCCTATAAATGAAAGCTTTGTTAAGGTCGTTCCGGTTGATCTGAGACCCATCCTGCCGGCACAACCCGACGCTTCATTGATCGCATACCAACATAGGAAGCAGCAGGATCGGGATTAATCATGTTGTTGTAATTCCAGCATTCAAAAAGACACTGACCGCAACTGATGCATTCATCGTAATCAATGTAAATCATGTTTGTAATAGTGCCTATTGGAAGAGTGTCCTGCCAGACAGCATCCACAGGGCAGCCGTAACCGCAGAAAACTTCTCTTTCCTGGTCTGCATAATCATTAATCACATAACATCCTCCGTAGCATCCCAGAGAGTCTTCTCCCTCAACGCAGAGTCCGCAGCTGTTTGTGGGGTTGAAGGTGTAATAGTTGTTGTAGTAGATAAGTCTCCATGCACTTTCTGAAACCGCTATATCAGTGGCTGGATTTCCCTCGTCGAAAAAGGCTCTTATACCGAAATAGTAATCTTTCGCATATCTGGTACCGGTGATTGCATCAACCGGGCAGACATCCATGCACTGACCACAGGCAGTGCAGAGATCGTAATCGATTACAGCAATGCCGTCCTGAACTACTATTGCATCCATCGGGCAAACCTGTTCACACAAGCCGCAACCGATGCAGGGTTCTTCCTGAACCTCCACCTGAACAAAAACATCCGCAGTGTCAGCGGGAGCTTGAACTGTTGTCATGATGGTGGCTTCGCACCAGTTCTCTGTGGTTATTGGCACCTCTGAAGCGCGAATCTCATAATACTGAGCATTGTTAACTTCTGTCCACCTCATTGTAAATGCGGAGAACTCTCCTGTCATGTACCCCCAGATAGGATCAACGGCACCCACAGTAAAGCCCTCATCAACAGTCAGGCTGCTGGAGGAGAGATGACCGGGGTTAACCGGGTTTTCAGTTTCTTTTAAGCATGCGGTAGAAGATGCAAAAATCACAATCGCCAGCAGAACAACAATATGCTTTTTCACTACTCTCTCCTTCATATTAATGATGTTTCGTACAATGTACATCCAATAGCCTACTATTGTTCCTTTCGGGCAAAGAAACAAGCGTTTCTGGAAACAGGAAGAGAGAAGATACAGATTACGGAATTCATGCCCGGTTTACTATGTTTACAGTGTGATGAATTCTTTCAGTAGAGGAGTCCGGAATCAATAGGAATACTGGGTACATATCATTTCTCTTTTTGTTATCGACACACATTATGGCCAGCGCATTCATCATGCATACTTCTGACGGTGGAGAAAGCTGGTGCAGGGAAGAAAGCAATACAATATCTAACCTAAATGATGTTGCTGTAAACCTTGCGGACAATGTTTTCATTGCTGTTGGCGATCAGGGTACCATTCTGCGCAGAGACAGGGACGGACTCTGGGCTGATGTTTCTCCAGAAGGTTTATCAGCAGATTTGTTCTCAGTTGCTGTGAGTGTTTCCGGGATGATGGTCAGCGGTGCGGACGGCATTCTTCTTTCGTCATTTGACGGAGGTAACAACTGGAGAATATCAACTGATTTCGGCTATGAGAATACAGACCTTTACAGTGTTAACTTTGACCCTACTCATCCGAACTCATTTCTGATCACAGGAGAGAACGGCTTTATCTATTCGTCATTAGAAAGAGGAGTTGTACTAACCGGATCCAGTTCTGATTTTGTAGCTTCCTGCGGAATGCTCTGCAGCGGATTTCCGGAACTGGTTCTCGGAAAAGACGGAACCGGTTACCACATAAGGAATGAAGAAGTTTTTCAGACTGGCGATACCGTAATCAGAGGGGCCACTGAAATTGTTTCAGGCGGAGGCAGGTACATTGCTGTTGGAGACGACGGATACATCTGCCGGAACACTTCTGATTATACATGGGAATCTGTTCCCTCCGCTACAGAGGAAAATCTGAACGATGTGTCTTATCTGGTATGGGGTGTGACCGCCTGTGCCGTGGGAGACAACGGAACCATACTTCTGTCCTGTGACAATGGTGCTACATGGACAAGCATGAACCCGGAAACTGCCAGAGATCTCACTGCAGTTGCCGGAAACGGTGCCGGGCTTGCATGTATCGTGGGAAAGAGTGCCTTATCAGGCGTGGTTAACATTCTTCCCTTCAGGGGGGCTTCACGCTGAATGGATCTGAATAGCCTTTACAGCAAGCTGTACACTCACTTTGGCCCCAGGGGCTGGTGGCCGGGAGATTCATCGTACGAGCATTTCATAGGCTGCATTCTTGCGCAAAACACAAGATGGGACAGGGTTGTTCCAGTAATTCAGAGAATGAAGAAAAAGGATATTCTTGCTCCTGAGAAGTATCTTCAACTTGAACATGATGATCTGGCAGAGATACTAAAGGGCTCCGGTACCTATAAGAGAAAAGCGGAATACCTTCGAACTGCTGGAGCATACATGCTCTCCCAGGGCTGGAACGGCACACCGGGCTCTGTAACAACCGAAACACAAATACTCAGGGATGAGCTTCTCAAGCTGAAAGGTATTGGCCCGGAAACATGTGACTGCATCCTGTTGTATGTGCTGGGAAGACCGGTTTTCGTTGTAGATGCCTATACCATCAGAATCCTGAGCAGACACGGATTTTGCACAAAAAAGGCAGAATACGAAGAGATACAGGAACTGTTCCACAGCGGGCTGACTATTGAAGTGGAATTGTTTAAAGAGTATCATGCTCTCATGGTAGAGTGCGCAAAACAATTCTGCAAACCGGAACCACGATGTACAGACTGTCCACTTAGAGAGGGGAACAACAATCCATGATCATCAGAAGCAAAGGGATTCAGACAACAAGAAAAAGTCTGTTTGACGGAAAAGGTGAAGCGGAGATAGAGACTCTGTTCGTTCCTGACGAGTTTGAAGCACCCGTAAGGCTCTGTGCCAGAGTGAAGCTTGCTCCAGGCTGTTCCATCGGGCTGCATCAGCACATTGATGAGGATGAGCTTTATTTCATTATTGAGGGAGCCGGAGAAGTTTCTGACGGAGACAGCAAGTCTCCAGTATCATCAGGGCATTCCATTCTTACAAGAAGCGGAGAATCACATTTTATTGAAAATACAGGCTCCGGTGATCTGGTGCTGATCGCGGTCATTCCGCAAGCTCACACTCAGTAACCGATTCCGCTTATATTTCGTCTTCCTGCGGAGGGGTGCCAGAGCGGTTGAATGGGGCGGTCTCGAAAACCGTTGTCCTCTTTTCGGGGGACCGTGGGTTCGAATCCCACCTCCTCCGCCAGTTTCTTTTTTAGTCAAGTGTCATCAATCCCCAAATCTGTACACAGTCCGGTAGAACAATGTTCGCTCATTGAAGAATGGCCATAATCATGAGAGTACCTGCATGGTTGTTTGCATCGATTCCATCTGAGTAAAAAAGACAGTTGACTCTCTATCTTCTTTTCCATATGAAGGTTAATAACAATAAAGTTTCCGGGTATTTACCGATATCTGAAGGAGGACAATGAAAACAATTCTGCTGACAGTTCTGCTTCTTTTCGGTTCAGTTCTTCCTGAAGCTGAAGAATCTTCCTCTTCAAGAGATGGTTCCATTACCGGGCTGTTTGACCGGCTCATGAATCTGACTTTCAGTGAAACTCGTTCCTGGGCCAGACCCATAGAACGAGTGGATATGGACAGAATGGTTGAACTGATGGAAGCAGGTTTTGTTACTTTTCATGCTGCCGACTGGTATGCTGTGGTAGATGAGGGAAATGAGTAATTCCGTTCAATGTGTGCTGTGTCCGCACCTCTGTATTCTTGCTCCGGGTGAGCGCGGAAGGTGCAGTGTCAGACTTAATGTAGACGGTGAACTGGTTTGCCTTGTTTACGGGCGGCCTGTTGCCGTCAATATTGATCCGGTAGAGAAGAAACCTCTGTTTCACTTCATGCCGGGAATAGATGTATTTTCCATTGCCACGGCAGGATGCAATCTGAGCTGCAAATTCTGTCAGAACTGGGAAATTTCCCAGGCAGCCCCGGAGGATATTACTCCTTACGACATGTCACCGGAAGCGGTTGTTGAGAGCGCTTTGAACAACAACTGCCAGGCAATAGCGTATACATACACCGAACCCGTGGTATTTTTTGAATACACACGGGACTGTGCCAGACTGGCTCGTGCTGCTGGAATCAGGAATATCCTTGTCACCGCTGGCTATATTAATCCCGGCCCGCTGTCCGAGCTTGCGGAATATATTGACGCTGCAAATGTCGATCTTAAATCGATGTCTGACACTTACTACAGAAATATCTGCGGAGGTACCCTGCAGCCGGTACTTGATACGATTGTTTCTCTGAAGGAATCTGGTGTATGGGTTGAGGTTACGAATCTTATTGTACCCACGCTGAATGATGATCCGGATGAAATTGATGCTCTCGCCCGGTGGGTGCTTGATAACACGGGGAAAGATACGCCTCTTCATTTTTCAAGATTCTTTCCGATGTACAGACTCACCGATCTTGCCCCCACATCTATTGATACTCTTCGCGGCGCAAGGCAGCGGGCATTGGAAACTGGTCTTAGCTTTGTGTATGTGGGGAATGCCGTGACTTCTGAAGGCAGTACAACAAGGTGTCCCGGGTGTGGTGAAATACTTATTGCCAGACAGGGCTATACAATAACCGAATACAACATACAGAATGGAAACTGTGGAAAATGCTCAGCCCCTGTTGCCGGGGTCTGGGATGGAAGGGAGGAGCTGTGAAGAAGAAAATCAGCAGAAGGGAATTTCTTTCAAGTGCTGTGTTGTTGTTTTTGTCGGCTGCCACAGCAGGAAAATTTGGTTCAAAGCCAGGCACTGAAGACAGCACTGATAAGCCTGCAATTTCAAGAACCTCCAGAAAAAGGGCTGATTACTACAGGGAGCTGGCAGGATGAGAATTCTTATACTTGTGTCTTTTCTTTTGATCGCATGCGGGGGGGATTCACCTGCTCAGGATAGTAGCGGCGGTATGCTGAGACCTCCGGTTGTTGCTGGAAGATTTTATCCCGGAGACAGCATCGGGCTCAGTACGATGGTTGACAGTCTGCTTGGTATTTCTGCGGTATCAAATTCAATTGAAGGTGTGATAGCAGGAGTGGTTCCACACGCGGGATATGTCTTCAGCGGCTCTACAGCCGCAGACTTTTACAGATCCATTGAAGGCAATGACTATGGTGTGATAATAATTATAGGGCCTTCGCACCATGTTTCATTCCATGGTTTTTCTGTTTTTGAAGGGAACGCATACCTTACTCCACTGGGTGAAATTGATGTTGCAACTGATATGGCAGAACGGCTCCGGGAATCGCATCCATCAGCCTCTTTTGTTCCTGAAGCTCACGCATCCGAACACTGTCTGGAAGTGCAGCTTCCATTTCTTCAGAAGGTGCTGCAACCCGGTTTCAGAATCGTACCGATTGTTACAGGAGATGCCGGGCCCGATGAACTGAGATACATGGCTGAGCTGATTCTAGCGGAGGCTTACAACCAGCGGATTCTGGTGATTGCCAGCAGCGACCTGTCGCATTATCCAACCAGGGAACTTGCGGAAGAAGTGGATTCACTTACCGTTGAAGCGATTCTGAACGAAGATATCAATGTTTTTCTTGAGGTTACGTCTGATGAAAAGCTGCCTTCCGGTCTTGCAACCTTTGCATGTGGAAGGCTTCCTGTTGCACTTGTCATGTCCTATGCAGCGCTCTATCCGGATGTAACTCCGGAGTTGCTCTCAATAACGACAAGTGCCGACTTTTCAGGAGATGAGTCCCGGGTTGTCGGGTATGCGTCAGTTGTGTTTGAAACACCGGAGTTCGAACCATCTGAATGGAGTATTTCCCCGGAAGGCAGGGATATTCTTCTGGATATCGCCATCGCTTCAGTTCGTTGTGCTGTCATGGGAGAAAATTACAGTCTGCCGGACTCATTGCCTTCAGAACTGGAGCTTCCAAGGGGTGCATTCGTTACGCTAAAGCAAAACGGTCAGCTGAGGGGATGCATAGGATCAATGCGTTCAGCAGGGCTCCTTGCGGAAACCGTGATGCGCATGGCTCGCTCCGCAGCGCTTGAAGACCCGCGCTTCATGTCTGTAACAGAGATGGAGCTTCCGGACCTTGAGTATGAAATTTCAGTACTTACTCCTCTGCAGATTCTTAACGACTGGCATGATGTGGAAGTGGGTACAGACGGCCTCATAATCATGGGTTCCGGGGGAAGATCCGGTGTGCTTCTGCCCCAGGTTCCGGTGGAGCAGGGGTGGAACCGGGAGCAGTTTCTGGAAGGGGTATGCAGGAAGGCGGGCCTGAGTACAAGTGCTTATCTGGGTGATGTAACCCTGTATCGTTTCCAGGCTCAGGTTTTTGGAAAAGATGAAAATACATTGCCGGAATAGAAAGAAATCACTGTCCGGATTGTCCTTTTTTACCGGAGGGCTCCTTTCTATTCTTGTTCAGGCGGTTGTTCTGAGAGAATCTCTTTTCGGCTGTCATCAGGCGGAACTTGCTTCGGGAATCGTTCTGGCAGCGTGGATTATTGGGTCAGGCTTCGGGGCTGCCGTGGGAGGCAGAATTTCCAGGCACAGGCTTTGCTGGATGGCTGGAATAGTCATTCTTCCGATTCTCGGATACCTGCAGATTGCCGCATCAAGAACAGGCATACTGCCTCTGGCTGTGACCGTCTTTCCCGCTGGATTCACTGCTGGTGTTGTGTTTTTACAGCCCTTCGCATTCGACAGACCAGGCAGAATCTATACGCTGGAAGCTCTTGGCGCAGCAACAGGTGGAGGGCTCTTCGTTATTTTATCACCCCATCTTCTTGCAGGTGAGATGCTGGCAGTGTCGGTTCTTGTTTTAATTATTGGTCTTTTTTCATGCAGGAGTACCGTTTCCGGTTTGATTCTTGTGGCCTTACTGCTGACTTCGCAGTTTTTTTCTCTTCCCGGGGACTTCAGCAGACGGCTTGGAGTCGCTGCTTTCAGCAGCTACGAGGATGTTCAGGTTTATCCATCTACATACGGAGAAGTGGTCACAGCTTCGAGATCAGGTCAGCATGCAGTGTTCAGAAGCGGAATACTTGAGGCAACATGGCCTGCAGTTGAATCGGCGGAAGAAGCTGTTACCGTTCCTCTTGCAGCTGCGTTGCCCTCAACGGTACTGTATATAGGCTCGTCACCGGAGGAAGCAGGAATAATAGCTGGCTGGCCTACTGTGACCCGCTGTGTTACGGTTATTCCTGATAAAACATTGAGAGATGTAATTGAATATCCAAGCGAAATCATAGCCGGTGACGGCCGGCAGTATCTGGCAAACTGCGAATTGTCCTTTGATTTAATTATCATTTCCACAGGCCAGCCCCTGACTCTTCTTTCAAACCGCTTCTATACTGTTGAATTCATGGAGCTTCTTTCCGCAAGGCTTGACCGGGAAGGCATTGCCGCAATTCATCTTCCAGGCGGGATAAACAGGCTGCATCCACTGGAATCGGAACTGGCTGTTTCGGTTGCTTCAGCAGCTGAAACCTGCTTCAGGTGGAACAGGATACTGCCCGTTTCCGGTCTCACCCTTATGCTCGGCAATGGAACGGAGTTATCCATTAATGGGGGAATGCTTGCCGAAAGAATGGATTCTCTGGGCGTTTCCGGCGTGTATGTTAACTCAGGCACCCTTCCATACGATCTTTCTGAATTCAGAATGGCAGCGGTTGACGACCAGATAGCTTCGGCGTATGCGGAAAAAAATAGGGATCTTCATCCGGAGGGCTTCAGAATAGCTCATGAGTTGTGGAATTTCAGAACGGGAGAAAAAGAAAACACTGATCTGACTATTCCCGCTGTTGTCTTGTTCATGCTGATAATGGCAGCAGCAGCTTTATTCACGGGCAGGGCTGCAACCTCACAGGCAGTTGCCGCAGCGGGGTTTGCGGGATTATCAGTTGAAGTTATTTCCCTGGTTGCAATTCAAGCTGCGACAGGTTATTCGTGGGTACTTGTGGGTGCTGTCACCGGGATATTTATGACGGGCGGAGCTCTTGGAGCCTTCTGGGCAGACAAAGGAATGATAAAGGACACAGGCAGGATTATCGCACTGTCAGGAATAGCAGCCCTTTTCTGCTCTGCAGCACTCCATCTTTACAGTACAGGCCTGTTCGGCGGGAATTTTCTGACAGTATGTCTTTTCCTGGGAACCCTTGTCTGCGGAGTCTCAGGGGGAGGAGCTTTTACATCCGCCGCCAGGATAGTAGGAACCGATGGTATCAGGAAAATCGGACTTCTGGATCTTGCTGAACACGGAGGCAGTGCCGCTGCATCTCTTCTTATGCCGCTTGTGCTGTTTCCTTTGGTTGGAGCTGCAATGGCTCTTGTGATAGCAGCCGGATGGGTCGCTGTATGGACAATCGTTCTCAGGTATCGCTGAAAATAAGCTGGATTGGGTTGGTGGCTGAGAGAAGAAAGGACAAGAAGAAAATCATGGATTCGCATGAAAGAATTGTTCTACGCAATATTGCCTGAACTAATGGGGAGAGTTTATGCACTTACTGATGTTGCAGGGGAGTCCATATGATACAGGCTTCGATCATGGCAAGAAGCCTGGAGGCAACATATCCAGAGCCGGTGGAGGGGGTCGTGGTCGGGGGGGGGGTATCTGCATGGTCATGTACTCTTCGTCTATATTAGCGACAACAAAAACTTAATGGAGTACACTGTATGGCAAATGAAGAAATAGCAGTACTGGAAAAGGAACTTGAAGGACTTCGGGCTAAGCCTTCAGGCTCAGAACTTGTTTCAGTACTGAACAAACTTGCTTTTGCCGTGATGCACTCAGATCCAAGCGTTGCGGAAGCATACGCTATGGAAGTTCTGGATCTCGCGGAAAATCTGGGATTTCCTGTTGAGCTGGCAAAAAGCTACACAACACTTGGGAAAATCAATCTCGAAACGGGAAAGTTTACTGAGGCAATGTCTTGCTGCCGGAAGTCAATGGAAATATTCGAGGAAC
The DNA here is from genome assembly GCA_021107435.1 of Candidatus Sabulitectum sp. GTDB lineage: Bacteria > Fermentibacterota > Fermentibacteria > Fermentibacterales > JCC-6 > Sabulitectum. The sequence goes on from JAIOSV010000115.1 coordinate 10,552, forward strand.
TCGGGGATATCAGCGGTACAGCATCCGTTCACGCTACTATTGCCAATGTTTACTGGGCTCAGGGCATGATTGACAGGGCTCTTGAGCACATACATGAGTCTCTCAGGCAAAAGCAGGAATGTGGCGCAAGCAAGGATGAACTTGCCTCTTGCCACATAAATATTGGAGCATGCTACAGCAGTCTGAATCGTGTGGATAAGGCACAGTCATCCTTTGAATTCGCACGGGAGATATGTGAAGAATCCGGTAACTACAGGCAATTGGCATATGTCTATCACAATCTCGGTTCGATCTACGGAATAAAAGAAGAGTTTGAAACCTCTCGGGAGTACTTCCAGAAAGCTCTTGATATCAGGAAAAAGACGGATGACAAGAAAGGTACTGCAAGTACCCTCTGCAACCTGGGAAACCTTCATGAAACACTCGGCGACAAAGAATCAGCTCTGGGTTTTTTCATCAGGAGCCTTGAACTGTATGAGGAGATTGGCAACAAAAGGGGAACCGCTAACACATGCGCTTGTATTGGCGGGATATACACCGCTATGGGACGGCTCGATGAAGCAGAGAAATTTATAAAAAGAGGCCTGGAAATAACAAGGAAACTGAAGCTGAAAGACTGGGAAATCTTCTGCCTGGGGAAAATAACGGATCTGTACGAGGCGAAGGGGGAGATGCAGAAAGCATTGATGTACTCCCGGGAACTGAAAACATGCCTGGAAGAGCATATGAACGAGAAGAGCATGGAGAAGATAGCAAGGCTTCAGGTGCAATTTGAAACTGAGAAGAAAGAAAAGGAAGCTGAGATCTATCGTCTTAAGAATGTGGAACTCTCCAGAATGAACGATCAGCTTCGTGATGCCCTGACTCACGTGAAGAAGCTTCAGGGAATGCTTCCTATCTGCGCGAGCTGCAAGAAAGTCAGAGACGATGACGGTTACTGGCAGCAGATAGAGTGCTATATCTCCGAAAACTCCGACGCAAAAATTACTCACGGAATATGCCCGGAGTGCATGATCAAGCTGTACGGCAAAGACGTCCCCCGGCAGTAAGGAAGAGCAAATCCGCGTTTAGACTCAGGGTCTTCACTCTGTCCGGCAGACCAGTTCGGTTTCCAGCTTGATTGTTCGTTCCAGAATGCAGTTTGGAACTGTTCTGGAAAATTGACACCTGTTACTTAAACAGATATTATGCTCTTAGTCATCTGAAGTGCAGGGATGGAATCGCCTTTCTTTTCGTTCTGAAGGAGGCTGGCATTTTTGAAGAGGCTATCAAAGGCGCATGGTATGCCGAATAAAGACATCTTGACACTGGAGAAGGAACTTGAAGCATTTCGATCGAAGCCTTCAGGTTCAGAAATTGTTTCTGTACTGAACAAACTTGCCAATGCCTCTCTAAAAGCATATCCCGTCAAAGCGAAAGCATATGTTCTGGAAGCTCTGGATCTTGCGGAAAAACACGAACTTCCTGTTGAGCAGGCAATAAGTTATAGAATTCTTGGAATAATCAATCGCGAGGCAGGGAACTTTACAGAGGCGATGTCGTATTGCAGGAAGTCTATGGATATCTATGAGACACTCGGAGACAAGAATAATATGGCGGTTATTCACGGAACTATTGCCATGATTTACAGAGATTGGGGTTTGATTGACAAGACTCTTGAGCATTACCATGAGTCCCTCAGGCTGAAGCAGGAATATGGCGTGAGAGAAGAAGAGCTTGCCCTTTGCTATTTCAACATAGGCTCATGTTTCAACACACTTGATAGGCGGGAACTTGCTAAGTCGTTTTATGAATATGCCGAATCATTATGGGAGAAATCAGGAAACCTTACGCATTTTTCGTTGTTCTACCACAACCTTGGTGTTTTCTACGGGAAGAATAAAGATTATGACAGGGCTCGGGAGTACTTCCATAAGGCTCTTGATATCAGGGAAGAGAGGGGAGATAAAAGAAAGATAGCAAGTACTCTGGGGAATTTGGGATACCTGCATTCAAAACTCGGAGATAGCCAATCGGCTTTGGACTGCTATGCCAGAAGCCTTGATTTGTATGAAGAACTTGATAACAAGAGAGGAATCGCCTACACATGTGGGAGTGCAGGAGGAGTGCACATCAGACTGGGACATCTCGACAAAGCTGAAGAATTTATCTTGAGAGGTCTGGAAATAGCAAGGAAGTTTAAGATAAAAGACAGGGAAATACACTGTCTTGAGGAGAGTATCGACTTATATGAGGCTAAGGGAGATCTGCAGAAAGCGCTGATGTACTCCCGGGAACTAAACTCGTGCAAGGAAGAACACCTGAACGAGAAGAGCATTGAGAAGATAGCCGGGCTTCAGGTGCAGTTCGAGACCGAAAAGAAGGAGAAGGAAGCCGAGATCTATCGTCTGAAGAATGTGGAACTCTCCAGAATGAACGATCAGCTTCGTGGTGCCCTGACTCACGTGAAGAAGCTTCAGGGATTGCTTCCTATCTGTGCGAATTGTAAAAAAGTCAGAGACGATGACGGTTACTGGCAGCAGATAGAGTGCTATATCTCCGAAAACTCCGATGCGGAAATCACTCACGGAATATGCCCTGAGTGCATGATCAAGCTTTATGGCGAAACTTGTATACAGGAGTAAAAATAGATTTCCCCTTTTGTTATTAGCGGTAGATACTATTTGCTACCGTAACTATGAGTTATCCAGTAAATCTTTTGGGCTTTCTCTTCCGTCTCCGGGGGACTAACAAGTTGTTTTGACTAATTGACACCCATAACATGAACAGATATTTTGCTATTAAGCAGTTGAGATACGAGGGCGGATTCGTTTTTTTATTCTACAGGGATATTGTTTGCACTAACGAGGACATGGAATTAGCTGTATGCCAAATACGAAATTAATAATGCTGGAAAAGAAACTCGAAAAACTCAAGTCTGAACCGGACAATGCAGAGCTTGTAATTGCTCTGAACGACATTAGTCTCGCCTGTATCCATTCAGATCCTCAAAAAGCTAAAAAATACGCTCTTGAAGCTTATGATCTCGCCAGAGTCCTTGGAATTATGAATCAGCAGGCTAAAAGCAGTTTGCTGCTGGGTCTGTTTTACCTCGAGTTGGGGAATTTCGCTGAAGCTGAGTCACAATGCCGGACTGCGATGCAGATATATGAGAGCCTTGATGACAAGAATGGAATTGCATCTGTTCACAGCAGACTTGGCAACATATTTCTGGCTCATAGTCAGATCGATACAGCACTTGAGCATTTCCACTTGGCCCTCAAGAAGAAGCAGGAATGCGATGTTGACAGAAAGAAGCTCGCCTCCTTCTATTTCAATGTAGGTGTATGCTATGCTGAGCTTGACCGGTTTGAACTGGCGATATCGTTTTATGAACACGCTAAAACAGTATGGGAGGAATCAGGAAACCGCACACATTTGGCATGCCTCTACCACAACTTAGGTACTGTTTTCAGTAAAAAGGAGGAACTTGAGAATGCCAGAGAGTACTACCAGAAGTCTCTTGATATCAGTAAAGAGATGGGAGACAAAAGAATTTTCGCAAGTGCTCTGAATAATCTGGGTACCGTGCAGAATAAACTCGGCAATAACGAATCAGCTCTGGACTGTTATGCCAAAAGCCTTGACCTGTATGAAGAACTTGGCAACAAAAGAGGAGTTGCCCACTCATGCGTTTGTATCGGCAGAATACACACCAAATTGGGACATCTTGAAGAAGGCGAAGAATTTATCATGAAAGGCCTTGTAATAGCAAGGAATCTGGAGATAAAGGACGTGGAAATCCTTTGCCTTGAGAGTACTATTGACCTGTACGAGGCGAAGGGGGATCTGCAGAAAGCACTGACGTACTCCTGGAAACTGAACACATGCGAAGAGGAACACCTGAACGAAAAGAGCATGGAGAAGATAGCCGGGCTTCAGGTGCAGTTCGAAACGGAGAAGAAGGAAAAGGAAGCCGAGATATATCGTCTTAAGAATGTGGAACTCTCCAGAATGAACGATCAGCTTCGTGATACATTGACTCACGTGAAGAAGCTTCAGGGAATGCTTCCTATCTGCGCGAGCTGCAAGAAAGTCAGAGATGATGACGGCTACTGGCAGCAGATTGAGTCTTATATCTCTGATAATTCCGATGCGGAAATCACTCGCGGAATATGTCCCGAATGCATGATCAAGCTGTACGGTGAAGGTCTCTTCCGGGAGAAACTCCCGACATAGAATTTTTTCCTTACCTGGTTATTATTATTTGCGTTGCTGCCGGGATGTTTCCGGCCGTCAGCCTTGCTATGTACATTCCGGAAGCAAGTGCTGATGTGTAGAAGCTTTTCTGGTTCGTTTTCCCTCTCATTACTGCCCGAGCTGTTAAAAGAGTGTTCCTTCATGCAATGGCGTATGCAAGTATCTCCATTTATGATGCTACAGGCAGGGCGATTACTACGATTCATCAGGGCATGATGATTGCTGGAGAGAGGTGTATTGTCAGGGAAGTCTTACTGCAGTTCTAACTACTCTTTCCTCGCAGACATGAAGAACAATGAAGTAGCACCCGTCAGGCATTCTTGAATCCGGATTCCATGTTATACCATGATTTCCAGGGGCCAGGAAATCTGACACAAGAACAGCAATCTCCCTTCCAGACAGATCATAAAGGCACAATCTGACTTCCCCTGGTTCAAGAAGCCTGTATCCAATACTCAAACTGGAAGTGAAAGGATTGGGAGAAAGGTGCATTGATATTGCGACATTCTCTACTTGTGTGTTTTCTTCTTCTATCGAAACCCAGTAACAAACGCCACTTCCTCCATATGCACCCATGTCATTATGTAAATCACCCAGTGCAGGCCAAAGAGCAAATCCCGGATTGGATGGATCTTCCGGATCATTGAACTCGGAAGCTGGATTACCAGCATCAATACATGCCGAGCTATCCGGGTTCAAATGATAGTTGGAAAGAGTACCGGGAATAAAACAGGGTGTATCGTTAATGTTTTCGGTTCCGGGATAGCCCCCCTGGATGTCACTGTATGACACGTTGAAAGAACCCTGTATCTCAACAGGGCCATTCCCCCATATGATACAGTTGGCAATAATCATCTGTGTGCCGTCTCCATAAAAAGCTTCCTCAGCATTATCAGCAATGGTATTATTAATAAATACTGTCTCACATCCATAATCACAGTATATAGTCCCTCTTGGATCAAAATACGTATTCGGATTATGTACAATCAGATTATTCGTGATCAATGATGAATCGGATGAAAGGAAAAGGGCTGAACCATTTTCTGCATCGTTGCCTGTGATTAAGTTTCCACAGATAACAGCGCTGGATTGCCACAACCAGATCGCGCCACCATACCCCGACGGACCGGAAAACGCATAATTATCCATGAGAACATTGCCGATAATAAGAGGAGCTGAATTCTCAATACAGATTGCTCCGCCGTTGTTGTATC
>JAIOSV010000101.1 GCA_021107435.1 Candidatus Sabulitectum sp.
AAAGTATGTCTCCGGATTATACATTCGCAAGCCTCGTAACCACAGCACTCTACGGCATTTCGCTACGAGTACCTGTGATGGATCCGGGCTAGAGTATTCCCCGTTCAATCGAAAGTAAAAGGCCGCTGAAACAGATTCAACGGCTTTCTATATGTTGGTAGCGGGGACGGTATATGCACCCGATTCGTACACAATTCCAAAATCAATAAGGGAATGAGATTTCCTCAAGCAGTCTCATGGCAGGGGCAATATCCTCATCCGAAAGGCATCCGAAATTGATCCGCAGATGATTTTCCCCCGTTTTTCCGAAAGCGGATCCGGGTATTGTTCCAAGTCCATATTCATCGAGCAGATAAAGAGATGCTTCCTGTGATGACATACTGCTCTGGTAGGCTGCCAGAGTGAAAAAGGCTCCGTTTGCATCACGCCATTCGAGTGCGTTGCTGCGATCAAGAGCTTTCCTGCATAGACCAAGACGGTATATCGTATTGTATGGATGTGCTATATGACCCTTGCATCCCCTAAACAAATGTGGAACTATACCATCACATCAACAAAGCAGAATGTGAGTATATGAGATAAACCATAAAGCCTGGGAATTCTACGGAACATAACATCCCTGATTTAGCGGTTCCCGGATGTCAGATGTTGCATTATAGAGATGTGATCTTAGAAAACAGTAATATCAGTACCATCTGTTGTAATTACGAAAGTACCATCCAGATCTGTTCTGTAAACCGGAATTCCCCGGCTGTCCAGTCTGTTAATAACCTCTCCGTGAGGATGACCGTAGGGGTTCCCGGAACCAACCTCTATGGCTGCATAAGAAGGATCAACGGCATCAAGCCACTGGCTGGATGTTGAGGTACTGGAACCGTGATGCCCTACCTTGAGAATATCTGACTGCAAATCTTCAGCAGCATAGGAAGATAAAATATCATTTTCGCCGTCATCAGTTTCCAGATCGCCTGTAAACAGGAAGGACACTTCCTCGAATTCCAGATGTATAACTATTGACGCGTTGTTCATATCGCCTGATCCCGGATTGGGTTCAGGATGAAGTATTTCCACCTGCAGTTCGGGATCCCAGTCAAGCGTCATACCCCTGCTTCCCTCTATGTATTCGGCACCTGATGCCTGAACTTCCAGCAGAAATTCCTCATAGGTATTGGAAGCATCCCCTGTCCAGCCGCAATCCCATACCTTGTATACCGGAACCTCTTCAAGAACCGCGATCAACCCGCCCACATGATCCGAGTGGGGATGTGTGGCCACAATCCCATCAAGATGTGCAATACCCAGACTGTCCAGCATGGGAACTATCCGGTCTCTGCCGCAGCTCCAGTCGCTTCTCCTGTCTCCGCCGTCGATAAGGTAATTGAACCCGTTGGGAGTTCGAATAAGCATTGCATCGCCGGACAGGGATCCATGGGATGGATCAATAAAGAAAACTGTAAGATTCTCAGGCTCATTTAAAGGTATTGTAAGGCTGAGTTCGTTACTCCAGGCTGACAGCACAGAAGTATTCCTTGTCTCCAGCGCATACCAGTAGGTTTCACCGGGAACTACTGTTGAGTCAAACCAGGTTAGCTGGAGAGGATCACTGGAAAATATTTTTATAGCCTGTGCCTGAGAAGGATCGGCCTGAATGCCGGCTGATTTGCTTCTCCACAATATGTAAGCGTCGAAATCGTTGTCGGAGCATTGTGTCCAGCTTGTGTATACAACGGAATCCGAGTGCAACTGAATTGTCAGGAAACTTGGAGTGGGATTGCCGGCCAGATCAACAGGTGAATCTCCGCATGACAGTGAAGCAGCAAGGATTGCCAGTGCTGTCAGGATTCGTAATTTGTTACACATTCAGCTTCAGCTCCATTCAACTGCTCAGTTTCTTACTGCTCTCTCTGCGCTGCCCACCGGAAGTACAGGTGGCTCTCCGTCATGAATAACAAATATATCAAAGAACTGCTGAAGGAGTCTTCTCTCGCTATCACCGAAAAGCATTCGGTAATCGGGTGATTCCGATGAAACAACCAGTTGTCCCGCTGTGCAGATATCCCTGATCATCCACTCGGAGCTGCTGAACACAGCGTCATATACAAGGGTTCCATCGGCAAGCCAATTGCCGTCATAGCTTACAGCCTGTTCAACCAGAAAAGGGAAAGAGGTTCTGTTCGCTACTATTGTTACTAACTCAGTTCCTGTTACTGCCGGCAGAGCGGTTCTGTCCGCGGAGGAGAGCGAGGTACTACTGCCGACAGCAGAACTCTCGCCATCTGAATCAACCAGGTACGACTGCATTCGGCAGGCAAATTCGATCTGGTATTCCCTGGCAACAGCTCCATCTGAAGAAACAACCGAGATCATTACAGGTCTCGCCTCAAAGGCAACCCCGTCTGTTTCTGCCACACACCCGATGAGGGTATACCGGGACCAGTTTCCACACTGCTCAATCTCAACATGCCCTTCGCCAATCAAATCGTACTCCCAGAAAACGGTATCAGGAACAAAGGGAGGCGGCAAAGGAGCGGATTCCGGTCCGGATTCAATGAAAACTGTGTCAGGTGGCTGCGATCCTCCTCCTGAGTGGGAAGAGTAATCATAAATATTTACAGTACATGCACCCCAAAAAAGCAGTGCGGCCACAACGGTAATTATTTTCATATTGTTTCCTCTCTTTCCTATCATACATCGCCAACCGGCAAAGTGTTCCACCGAGGATCATTTCAACCATTCGCCGGAAAGATGTTCTTATCTGCCTGTTACATCCATGGTTAGAGCTTGTCCGTATCGAAATATTAAAGGAATACAAATCAGAAAAGACGATCATCTGTCCAGTCAGCGTTTATATTTGCTCTACCTGAAGGGAGTTTTTGTGAACACAGTCTCTTTTACCGCTCTGTTCCTGCTTGCCGCAGTCATTTTCCAGGATGATTTCAATGACGGAAACGCTGACGGATGGTACACGGTAGGACCGTCAAACTATCAGGTACAGAACGAAAGATACCACTTCAGCGGAGGCGGTGCCGTAAACGATGCCACATCTTACCGGGGCGACACTGGAGAAATGATGAGCACACCTGACTATTCCATGTGTACAGATGTGGAAATAGATGTCGGGATCTTCGGCGGAATAATGACGAGATATTCGGAAAACGGTCTTTACAACATGATGCTTGTTTTAAGCGTACCTCACCAGGCTTTGAGACTCTACCGCTGGCACTGGTCATCAATCGAGCTTATTGAGTCATACTCTTTTCCTGTTCAGGCCGGAACCACATACACCATGAAAATGCAATGCAGCGGAAACACCTTTGCCGGAAGGGCCTGGCTTCCCGGAGAAAATGAACCGGAGGAATGGTTTGTCTCTGCCACCGACACCCTGTCCGAACCGGGGGCTGCGGCTCTTTTTGCAGCAGGAACCTCAAAAGACCAGACTGATATCTATCTGAGTTGTTTCTTCGACAATGTTGCAGTTGAAACCCCTGAACCATGGGCGCTTACACAGAGCACATGGGCCGGAATTAAAAGCCTGAATAACCCGCACTCTTACTGATCTGCATTTCTTGTCAGAACAACTCTCCGGATAAAGACCGGTTCTGTATTGTTTGTATCAAGCTCCACCAGCAGAGAATCTCCCGCAGATTGAAGGCGGATGGAATAAAACTGAGACTGCTCCGCAGGAGTCCACTCACCGGCATAAGGTAAATCGGTGAGAACAATTCCCGCAGGAAAGCGAGATGAGATGGTAATACCGGGAATACCATTTAAATTCTGCATAACGGTGTGCTTGTACATGTTGAAAAAGTATGCGGGCATCACAATTGAATCAGCTGTTTTCTCAATTCCCAGCAGAGTACTTTCCCTGTTGAACCACAATACTCCGTGACAGATGTAAGGCCGTGTTCCGCGAATGGTCATACGACTGTAAAGTCTCTGGAACTCTCCGGACGATGAAAGGCTTTCAGCGATGGCCAGGCCGGACGGTTCACCTGCGACATTGAAGCTTATGATATCAGGCTGCAGCTCAAGTATGTAATCAGGGTTGCAGACATTGTGCCCGAGAAGACCCCGCTTATCTCCATCTCCCTGATTCACAGCCAGATACCTGTCATTCAGCCCCAGCATATCAAGCGACGGTAACTCAGACCAGTATGGCAGAGAGCCTGCGGCGGTAACTGCGAGAAGAGGTTCCCGCTCTCCAAAAGCCTCTTTTAACACCAGAGCTGTTACCTGACCGTTCCATTCCCATCGTTCTTCCCGTGCCTCACGGCTCCGGGAGTCGGCATACTGCAGCGCGATAAAAAGAAGCAGTATCACAACAAACAGGAAAATCGTTCTGAAAGTTCTTTTAATCTGTGGAAATTCTTCAATACTGATCCAGGTAAAAAGAATCACCAGCGGAACAAAATGCCTGTATGCTGGAAAAATATCTCCTCCAATGAGTATCAGATAGACAATCCAGACCAGTGCCATTGCCGCCGGTAAAAGGGTTCTTATATGCCTCCTGCGGACGGCTTTTACGGTTGCGGCAACAGAAAAAAGACTTAATGGAAAAAGAACAAGCGCGCCCCTGATGAGATACTTTATCCCCCCGACGAAGTAGTGTACTGAAGAACACATCTTGATCCTCGCCGTGTTCGGAATAAAGTCTCCGTAGTAACCAAGACGAAAGCCAAGCTGAGCAAGAATAAAAAACCCCGGCAGAACTGCCAGAAGAAAAGCTCGTTTTCCGTACCCTGAAAACAGCAGAACCGCGACTGCGGCAAATGTGAAGAGAACTCCGTCAGGCCTGGTTACACACAGCAGCGCAAGGGGAATGGAAGAAGAAAGATACAGTGATACAGCAGCCTGTCTGTTATCAATAATCCGCCAGATCAAAGGAATAGCAAGTGCCAGCAGAGCCGCAACCAGAGGTTGTTCCAGACCTCCGATTGCCCATACCCCGACAGGCGCGGAAATAACGGCGAAGAGCAGAACAATCATGTGTTCCCTGCGAATACTCCTTCTGTAGGCAAAAAGAACGCAGAACACAAAGCAGATCATCGAAAGAATCCCCAGAAGTCTAACTGTGACAACACCGTTAATCCCAAGAAATACACCGGCAGCTGTGAGCAGAACCCACAGGAGGTTGGAGTATCCTTCCACAGCGGGGCCTTCTGTCCAGGTAAGCCCATCGCCGTCAACCAGCCTCATGGAATAGCGCATGGAGATCAGGGCATCATCTGAAAGAAAAGGCATATAGATTAAAGCGTTCAGTATCAGCACAGCCGTAAACGCGAGAAAGACAGGGACAAATCTGTTCCAGACAAAGGCTTGTTTCAAATTCACCCACCTTCGCGCGACACAACTTCCTGTGATCGCTGATTGTCAAGCGGACAATGACAAGGGAGAGGTTTTACCCGGTAGCCTTGCCGTTGCCCCACTGGAGCAGGTAAAGGTTGTAGTAAATACCCCGCCTGGCAAGGAGTTCCTGATGCGATCCCCTCTCCAGTATTCTTCCGCCGTCAATAACCAGAATCTCATCGCACTTCTGAATCGTTGACAGCCTGTGGGCAACAATAATGCTTGTTCTGCCCTTCATGAGGGTTTCTATAGCTCTCTGGATAAGTTGTTCTGTAGAGGGGTCAACATTGCTTGTAGCTTCATCGAGAATCAGAACGCAGGGGTTGTGAGCAAGAGCTCTGGCAAAGCAGATAAGCTGTTTCTGACCGGTTGAAAGAGTAGCTCCCCGCTCAGCCATTACTGTATCAAAACCCTGAGGAAGCCTGTCAATAAACCCGGTTGCCTGAACCATATCGGCAGCCTTGCGGATTTCTTCGACAGTAAGATCACTGCTCAGTCTGATGTTATCCGCGATTGATCTGCTGAAGATGAAGGCATCCTGAAGAACAATGGATGTGTTATTTCTGAGAGTTTCAATTGAATGTTCTCTTATGTCAGTGCCGTCAAGCAGAATCCTTCCGGCATCCACATCCCAGAAACGGGTGAGAAGACTGATTATGGATGTTTTACCTGCGCCTGTTGGCCCAACAAGGGCAACACTTCTGCCGGGTTCAATACCGAAATTGATGTCCTTCAGCACCGGAGTATCAGGCTCATATGAGAAATTGACATTCTCGAATGCCACTTCTCCCCTGAGCTTCTGCGAAGGAACGGCATCATCGGATTGCACAATCTCAGGCTTTGTATCCAGAATACCGAATATTCTCTCGCTGGAGGCCATGGCGCTCTGCATTATGTTGTATTTTTCACTCATGTCCGATATGGGTCTGAACATCTGACGGACATAACTGATGAACGCGACCAGAGCGCCAAGAGTCAGGGCACCTGAAATGGTGCTGAGACCTCCGTAGATCAGAACAATTGCGGTTCCCGCCTGTGCAATGACATTAATAACAGGTCTGAAAACACCGAAGAGATAAAGCTGTTTCATGCTGATTTTGTAGTAGTTGTCGTTGATCTCGAAGTATTTTTCTTTTCTGTTTTCTTCCTGTCTGAATATCTGAACCACCTTCACCCCGGAAATGTCCTCAGCGATGCTTGAGTTCAGCTCTGCGAGATGCTTCCTGACTTTGCGGTAGATGGTTCTTGCCTTCTTTCTGAAAAGAACCGAGACAAAAGT
>JAIOSV010000116.1 GCA_021107435.1 Candidatus Sabulitectum sp.
CAGCCCTTCAACCTCACAGAACCTTGAATGGGCAAAAGGAAGATCAGCAGATATGCACAGCACAACGGTGTTGTCCAGCCCGCCTGCCTCTTTGTTGAATCTGCGCACCGACGCGGCGCAAACACCTGTGTCAAGACTTGGAAAGATGTTGAGTACCTTCATATTGCCGGCATAGTCCTTCAGTTCTTTCATGGAAAGATCGGTAGCTGTAAGGTTGAGACCTGGTGCCTTCATTCCTTCTTCAGGAAGAGCCCCCACCGTTTCAATCTGATTGCCCTGCAGAATAACTATCGCCATCGCATCTCCTCTCAGATAATTGAAAGATCAATCTGGACAACCATATCCTCCATGGTTATTCCGAAAAGCTGCATATTATCATCTATAACAAAATCGTACACAGATCTGCCTGGATTAATTCTATTGATCAATTCCCCGCTGGAATTGAAAAGCAGAAGCTCATCGAAATCACTCATCCAGAGTCTGCCGAGAGGATCAACTGCAATGCCGAAGGGCATTGTGAATATCTCATCGGAGCCGAATCTGTCCTGGAAATGCCCTTGCGAATTGAAGGTAAGAACAGCTTCATTGAAGGAACCAAATGCGTATATCTCTCCCAGGTTTCCTGCCGCGACTATGGTGCTCAATTCAGAATCCCCGGTCTGTCCGCTAATGGCATCCTCGACAAACAGATCAACCTCACCGTTACAGTCAAAGCGGATAATATCATCTCTGTTACAGTACCAGGATGCAAGGATGCTTCCATCCGATGCTACATCAACATCTTGAAAACCCCAGCCGTCCGGATGCTGAAGGGAGTCAATCAGCTCACCTGTTTCACCATCATGCACATACAGCTCACTGTCGTAAACCATGTACAGGATGCCATCACGGGAAGCAGACATGACCGAAAGATAAATCTCTCCATTTTCTGCGAATGACCACTGATGGATAAAAGTACCGTTTCGATCAAAAACCTGCACACGACCAGTCTCACACTCGCCCACATAGATATTGCTGCTACCGTCAATTGCGATGCAATGCGGGTTCAGGAAGCAGCCGGGACCGGTTCCGGTTCCTCCGAACTCCATCACTGTCAGATTCGATTCAACCGGTATTGAAAAACTGTCTGGGATCTTCATTACCTCATCTTTAACTTTCATGGTAAGATAGAAAATGAAAGACCCAATTCCCACCAGGAGGAAAACGGCAAGAGCAACTGCGATTACCAGCGATTTACCGCAGGACTTTCCCTGCATGGCAGCAGATCCACTCCCGCGAAATGGACCTGCGATATCAGGCGGTACAATCACGGAACTGCCGCAGTACTGACATGTAACTGAGGCAACACCTCTGCGGGCCTTCACTGAGGCTCCGCAGGACGGACAATCCAACTGTCTGGCCATAAATCCTCCAATAATTATTGGGAATAGTATAATCGGGAAAGCAGTACTGAACCACAAGGCGGGAGACCATGATTCATCTTCTCACAGCCATAATCTGCGGCACGATGTTGGCTGTTCCGGCAAAACACATCTATTCTTCGGTACTCAGGGTTTTGCTGAGGATTACACTCCGGTAATTGGTAACCGACCAATTCACGAACTCTATGAACCGATATCCTCTTCGTTCATAGAATAACCGCAAGTGCTTTGCTCCCTCCGCTGTATCCAGCGCAATCTCTCGGACTTTCCATGTCCGTGCCGCCTCTTCTACTGTGTTAAGGAGCGCGGTACCGATTCCTCGCCCCTGGAAATCCGGGTCAACTGCAAACTGCCCGAATGAGGTCACATCGTCACGTTTGTACCAGGGGCTTCCTGATGTCGAATCCATTCGTCTTAAAGTAATAGTGCCTGTAATGAGACCCTTATACACAGCCACAAACGTATCGCCCTTGTCCAGACGTCTCTTAGTTCTCTTCATATCCTGATATGAGGCAACATATCGGAACCCGAGGTCCAGCAGACACCTATAGGATCTGTGCAGCAGAGCAGTTAACTCTTCGAGAGAGTCTGAAGAACTCAGTCGCCTGATAACGATCTCTTTGTTCATCATACCTTAGCCTCTGCAAAGCGGCATTGCCACCAAAGCTTTTGCCTGCAACCTCTCAACTGGTTTTCGGGAGAACCGGTATCCAACCGGCAGCCGGAACAATGTCTTTTGAAGCATAACCTTTCCCTTTTCTTATTACAAACTGTTACATCAGGATAATATACCTGACCAACTGCCGCTGTATCGTGAAAATACCGGAATGGGCCGGTGACAAGGAGGCTGAAATGAAAAGAATAACCTTAGCAGTGGCAGCATTGATTCTTGTGGCAGGATGCGTGGAATCACCCGAATTAACAGACACGGATTGGATTAACCAGCTTGTGACTGGCTCCGTTATCAGCGAGACATCAAACCTTGACGGAACCGGAGATCCCGGAGAAGGTGGAAAGATCGGAGAGGAAGTCTCCCTTCCCGAGTTCTGGTACAGGCAGCTGGTCGCAGAACCAGCCCCTGAGATTATCCTGGAAAACGACCCGTCAACAGGAGTCTGCACAGTAACAGTGATTCACAATCTCTCTGCTGAGCTGATCATTGACACTGTCTGGGATGGAGTGTTTGAACCGGGTGTAAAAGCCATAAGTGATACCAGATATGTGAGACTGGTGGTGGAAAAACACACAGAAGAAACCGCCAACGGAGGTTGGAGAATTGTTTCTGCCACACCCGCTGAACACATGCTCACAGACGGCGATCAGGAAGTCTATATATCTTCAATGAGACTCTACAGGGATGATCTTCTCATATGGGAGTGTACTGACCCCGGAACCTTCTACAGAGTCGACTCCGAACTGCCTCAGCTGTCAGAAGGTGACTTCGTAAGAATGGAAGCAACAATTGACCATCTTAACCCCCAGTACGACCCGGCATTCTTCGTAATAGCCCATGGTCCTCTCTCCGGTCACAGCAGGCACCTTATGTATGACAACGGACTTTTCGGCGACGAGACAGCAGATGACGGAATCTTCAGCTACGAATGGTACATCGAGTACACAGGACGCCGCCAGCGTATCGCAGTAGACGTGATTGATGCTGACACCTTTGCCGACCAGACAGAAGAAGACTAC
This sequence comes from Candidatus Sabulitectum sp., assembly GCA_021107435.1. Lineage (GTDB taxonomy): Bacteria > Fermentibacterota > Fermentibacteria > Fermentibacterales > JCC-6 > Sabulitectum. The sequence continues at coordinate 3,114 of JAIOSV010000116.1, forward strand.
GACTCGGGAGCCTGGGGCATCCACTTCCTGAAGTAGAACAACCACCCCATCACCACATCCCTCCCTCCTCGCATCAGTCGGCGGCACCTGCCGCCGGCTGTTTGTACATACTGCATCCCCTCGTGTTATATAACGTTGCAAAACAGCATATTCGATTCAGACGCCCGGAAATTCCAGAGAATAGCTATATTCACCTGCGACATAAAGCAGCAGTGAAAGCAGCTGGCTCAGCACGATGAATATTGAGAGGTAAATACATGAGCGAAAACTCACCTGAAACAATTGTTTCATTCCTGAAGCATAACGAAATAAAGAACATGAACATGCTCTACTTCATGGAGAACAATCCTGTTTGCAGTTTTGAGCGAACAGGAGATTCCGTTGTATTGCGAGGAGAAAGTGATCATCCATGGGTGTATATCAGCAGCCCGGATGAACAGGAATTAACTGTTGCTATTAAAACCCTGACGAGTAATGACAAATTCTTTGCCGTGATTGAAGATTGGATGCTTCCTGCTCTTACTGCCGACAAAACACTTCTCTGGCAATTGTCCACAATGAAACTTGTATTGCCGGAGGATGTCACATTTCCTCAAAAGCCGGAATCTCATATCACTCCGCTATCTGCAGGTGACGCTCAGTATCTGTATGATCATTCTCTCTATCAGGGAGTAACATCTTCAGACTACATCCGCAACCGGATTCAAAACGGCCTCAGCGCGGGAATTTTTGAATCAGGCAAACTGGTTGCCTGGGCGTTAACGCACGATGACTCCGCCATTGGATTTCTGCACGTTCTTCCTGTATGCAGAAGAAAGGGATACGCATATGAGTTAACAGTCTATCTGATCAGCAAATTGCGAAAACAGGGAAAGATACCATTTGTCCAGATCGAAGAGGCGAATCTCAAATCAATCCACCTGGCTACGAAACTGGGTTTTCGAAAAGACCGGAGAGTGCACTGGTTTGAAGTTCAACAAGATAAAAAATATTCATCAGCATGACCGAGAATAGAACATCAGCATTAACATCCGCACTCCTGGTCACTTGCGAAATACTGCCATTCTACGATATTAGTTGTGTAAAGCTATCCACGGAGGAACTTTCTTTATGAAACGTAATCTCAAAGTAGAAATTTTTTACTCCTTTGATGAGGAGAACGAAGCAGAAAGAAAGCGTCGTTCTCAGATGACTCTGGAAGAAAGACTGAAAAAATTTGAAGCTTTGCAGGAACGCAGGTGGGGTTCAGACTGGGCTACCAGACCAATAGAAAAAGTCGTTTCTTACGAGAAAACGGATTGGTGAAATGCAAAACTTTATTCACTTCATACCAGAATTAGCTAATTGCCGTATGTGTTAGCCAGCTCAGACATTGCAACCTTACTGGTTCCCAAATAAAATTTTTGCGGAAACAGGAAAGTCTATTCCAGAAATCCGGTGGCTCACAAATGGACCAGTCAAATCCTGATGGATGAGAATTCTGTGACTGAATCGTCTATAACACAGACCTTAATTGTCCTCATTCATGATTGTCTGGAACGTATTTCATTCTTGACATCCTTTCCAACCTCAAATATTTCCTTTGCTACTTGAACCTTCTCCCCTAACAAGCGAAGCCCAACCACCAGCGACTCCAATACCTCATAAGCTTCGGTACCTTGAAGTACTTCCAGCACCTTCACTGCATGCCCTGCTGCTGCAACCTCTATATAGAATTCAATAGTTTCGTTCAGGTTATCTTCAATTGCCTGTTTATTCTGAAGAAAAGGTTTTGCTATTTCCAGAGCCTCAGTCCATTCTCCCTCTGCTCCAAGGATAGAAACAAGTGTATGAGCAAACAGCCACTTGTCGGGCTCTTTCTCCAGAGCTTCAAGAGCCAGAGACTTGGCATGAGATAGCCACTTATTATTACCCTTCATGTAAAATACCTTTGCGACGAGATTGAGTGATTCCGGAGAATGCTTCGAGGCTTCAATGAACAAACTTGCAGTCTTCAGGATTTTACTGGTATCAGCTTCTTGATCAAGTTGTAAGATAAGTAACCGAGCCCAAGCTTGACTGTTTTTAGGTTGCTTTTCAAGCACCAGACGGAGTGTTTCTTCTGCACTCTCAGAATCTGGCATGTTCTGGTATTCCTTGCCTAATTCGCAATTGAAGAAGGAACATCATTTTGTATGAAAAATTCAGGATCAGTTGCTTTAATTATTCTTCCTCGCACATCATATGACCCTCTACTATCTTACACTCTCGTTGCTTGGCAAGGTCACGAAATACCTCTCCCGGATATTCACGAAGCTTGCCGTACAGGGCTTTTCTTCGGTATTTGGGAATGAATACCACATGGTACTTGCATTCCCAAACCGAATGTTTTAAACTTTACGTAACTGACACAGTTACTCCCTTTCATTCCCGCAACGAGCGGTTCACGAAAGGGAGTCTTCATCTCAATCCCGAAATTGTCAAACTTTGTCGGTCCCCCAGCAGAGCTGGGGGGTTTCATATTTGGACCTAATCTCCACGATTTCAATAGTATCAGGAACACTTCTGAGAATAGATTCAGAGGTACTTAGTATTTTCTTCCACAGTTTTTTATGAAGGCGTGTTGCTACAGCCAGATGAGCGACCATATCCATCGGGGACTTCGCATCTTCAAGGTCTAGATACAAGCAGATGTATTTATCTTCCAGTCGGCTGATAACCTCGTGCAACAGGCTGGTTTTTCCAACCCTGCTCTGAGCAATCAGCACAACGTTTCCGTTGGCAACCCTTCTGTTGGCTATTCTATGATGTTCAACCATACTGCAGCATATTTCTCAATGCGATCAGCGATTCAATGTGATATTTGAGGATAACTTGTTGAACAGAACTATAGTTCTTTCTGCAAAGATGCATTTCCTGTCCGATGTCTGGTTAACCTGAAATGGGCGTGTCCAGTTCCTGCATGATGAGTATAATACTCAGTGAAACACCCTTGTGAAAACATTTTAGGGTAGCAAAACAATTCAGTAAGGCAATACTGCTAATCTATTACCTTATTGAATTAAGTGTACAAGAACATGATAAGAATTGTTTAGGCATCTGAAGGAAAAGCACATCATATCCGCCATGCGAAGAGGAAGAAGATAAGAAGAGCTTTAAATGGATCTTAATCAACAGCTAAAAAACTGAAACAGGCAATATGAACTGCCCGAAGTGTCAACTTGAACAGAATGATGAAAACCGGGAGTGCGCCCGATGCGGACTGATCTTCAGCAGGTACAAGCCCCTGGATTATCATGAGATACTGAAAAGTTCATATTCCAATGAATCTGAAAAACTTTCACAGTCAAAACACTTTTCCGACTACATGCTCCACACAAAGGATAATGTTCAGGCAGTGTACTTTGCCGGGCGGCTGATTCTTTTTGTCTTCCTGCTAATCTGGTCCGCGAAGTTCCTGCTGTGTTCAATTGAAAGCAATTATGTCGGGAAATCCTTCATGCATCTTGTGAACCTGCCTTTTCATGAGGCAGGGCACATTGCTTTCATATTCACGGGAAGTGTTATGCATTCTCTTGGTGGAAGTCTGGGACAGATTATTATGCCATTGGTCTGCATGCTTGTGCTGCTGATAAAAACCCGTGACACCTTCGGAGCTTCAATCGCTCTCTGGTGGACCGGGGAAAGTATTCTGGATATTGCCCCCTACATAGATGACGCAAGAACACTCAGTCTGCGTCTTCTCGGGGGAAACACCGGCGCATCAGCACCATACGGATTTCATGACTGGAATTTCATTCTTACTGAACTTAACCTGCTCAAGTACGATCATCTGATTGCGAGGATAACTGAGGCTTCGGGGAAATTTGTTATTGTGATATCACTGATCTGGGCGCTTGTTCTTCTTGCCGGACAATTCAAAAAGCTTAATAGTAACTGATTCAAAATCACCTTCCATCAGGAGTAAGTAGTGGCTTGTACTGTGAAATATGAGAAAGAGAATGGCTGTGTTTGTGTCTCAATCCTGGGAGATTTTACTCTTTCTATCCTGAAAAACATAGCGGCAGAGGTTCAACAGCACCTTGCTGAACACGACTGTAAATGTATTCTGAACGACATGCGTAAAGCGAAACTGATCGAATCCGCCACAGGCATCTACAACATGCCGGGAACGGCGTTGAAATCAGGCATACACCGCAGTGTAAAAAGGGCTCTTGTTGTAAGCGAAAACTCATCGGAGTTCCTCTTCCTTGAAACTGTTTTTATAAACCAGGGAAATAAAGTAAGATTGTTTGCCGATATTGATGAAGCCAGGTTATGGCTCTCTCCCCGGTTACCAGGCGTCAATAACGAATTGACTGGTAAAAATAACTAACAGCGAAAATATGAGATTGATAGAATTCTAAATGGCTATTTGATTGATTTTACTCCCAGGTCTTTGCATATTTTCTTTGCTAATATGTCTTTCACCTCGGAGTGTCTGGGAATAGCAGATCGTCTGTTCTGCACAGGATTGCACCACCACGAATGGCGACGACCTTCTCGTAATAGACAGCACCCATGTTTACGAAGATACTTGAGAAGCTCATTTCTCTTCATAAAGCAATTTTCTCTTCTCTGTAACCAACACCAGCAGCGTCAATAGCATCCTGACGATTAAACTCCAAGGCTTCTCTTAAAGTAATTGCCAGAGTTTCTTTCAGATCTTCGAAAGTTTTCTCCTGACAGTTGACTCCTGGTACTTCTTCAATCCAGCCAATCCACCAGTCACTCTCCTGCTTCACAATCGCTGTATACATAAGCTGCATATTCTCACCCCCTTCTCTTCTGCCAGCAGTATAATACCGGCAACACGCATACCGTCAAGCCATCCGGTACCCTGATACTGAGTGACCGGCAGAGGAGCATTGATTGTGATTATCGCGGCAATTACTCCGGTAACGCTGATTAATGCGGAAATCAGGCCGCATTTCCTGTGATTAAGTATAATCTGCCCCGATCCTGGAAAGATCAGAGCAGACCACAAAACTCCGCGAATGGAGTCTTTTATTCCGTTATTTCCACTTTACCGGCACCGGATATGTGCTTGTTTACTTTGGCAGGGTTGCCATGGCAGATAACTCTGCCGGCTCCGCATATCTTTGCAGTCACCTCTTCAGTGGCATGCACCGTTGCTTTTGCAGCACCTGAAAGCTTGATCTTTATCTTTTCAGAAATCAGCTCGCCGGCAGATAGATTTCCCGCGCCGGAGAACCTGACCTCTGCATTTCTACACTTTCCCGAGGCTGTTACTTTGCTGGCACCGCTGCCTTTAATAAGAAACTCATCAGTATCAATACCGGTAATGCCGGCCCTGGTGGCACCGTACATTCTGATCTTTCTCAAATCAGCCATTGCTATCTCTACCCTGATCCCAAGAGAAGAGGAAATGGAATGAGCAAAGGAAATTGAGAGTTCGCCATTTTTAACTATGGTCTCCACCGATTCAAAAAGATTGTCATCAGCAGTAATGGTTAGTGACTGCGGCTGACCGCAGACAATGTCCACTCTAATTGCTCCGGATATCTTTACAGCTTGAAAGGGCTCCAGTTCAACTGCCATGCTCTTTTCCACTCCACTTCCTTTTTTCCTGTTGCTGAACAGTATGCCAAAGAAAGAGAGAAACGGAATTGTGATAAGCAGAATAACCAGTGCAATACCGACCACAAGCAAAGCTCCGGTAAGAACTACTCCAACTACAGGAAGAACAACAGCCATCACAAGAACGACAATCGCGACAGCGAACACTACTGCGCCCACAGCTATAATTACACGGAGAACAGGGTTCTCTATCTCATGGTTGAAGAAATAGAGGGTCATTATCTGCTTCCGGAAGTGCCACCGGTTGTCCCGCCAGTCGTTTCACCGCGTCCAGTAGTGCCTGAAGTGCTTCCTGTTCTTCCGGTATCACCGCTGTTGGCTCCCAGACTGTTTACCCTGTTTCTCAATGAGGCGATTTCATTTTCCAGACCGTTGATCTCACTTTTCAGGCTGTCTATTGAGAGACTCTGGGTTTCAAGAAGATCGGTCATCTCCAGCATAAGGGAATCATTCAGCACTGTGAGTTCCTCTAAAACGGAATCTGTTCTGGCTGTAATGTTATCTATGTCTTCGCAGAAAGTCTCAGTAAGCGAATCGAAGTTAATGTCTGGCATATCAGGCAGTTCCATAACTCCTGAACTGATTTGTTCCTCAAGGTCGTTGAGTCTCCCAGTCAATTCCTCGTTGTCGCGAACAACTTCCTGGATCTCATCGGCAATGTCGTCAACCTGACCCTGTACTTCCGCGGCTACTTCGCCAACACCCGGCATCTCGCAGGCGCTGAACAGAAGAACCAGACCAAATCCCAATAGTAATACTCTCTTCATCATCACTCCTTTTTTCAAGTTGAATTCTCACCGAATACTTCAGCTGTATAAGCAAGTATTTCAGTCTCTTTTTCCAGATAAGCCCCGGGGCGAAGACCCGCTTTGAGACAGGTATGCGCCAGAAATGTCTCTCTGTCCCATCCTTCCTCTGCTGCCACCTGAGGCAGAAGCGTTCCTGCCCTGTGACCTTTTCTTATGTAAAGCCCGTGTGTTCCGGGCAAAACATCTTCAGCTTCTATTTTTTTCATGGGAGAAAGGACAGATATTTCTATTTTCAGGTTCTGTACCTCATCCGGAGAAACGGGAACGAATCTTGGATCGGATACTGCTGCTTCCCGGGCCATTGTTCTTACAGTAGCGCCAAGGGAACCCACTCCGGCGAAGTGCCCTATGCAGCCTCTGAGGCTGCCGTTGATCTTGAGTGTTACGAAGGCTCCTCCCGGTATATTGCAAATATTCTCATCAGGCACATCCGGGGCAACGGTACCGCTTGCCGCAGCCAGTACAGATCTTCTGGCCAGGCTAAGTAATATCTTCTTCTCGTTTTCGTTCATTTTATCACCATTCCAGAAAAGTAGCCCACAACTTCATCAGTTCCTGCTCCGGCATCGGCGGATGTTGAGTAGTGAAGCTCCACCGCATTTTTCGCTTTCCTGAGCGTTGACACATGAAGCAGTGTCCTGATTGCTGACTTTCCACAAGCTTCGAGACTTTCTGTAATCCTCTCCGGGGAAAGCGTCAGAAAAGCATCTATCACCAGTCTGTCCAGTTTTTCAGCTGTTGCGAGAGGATAAAAGTGAGAAAGATCGCTTGAGGCAACAATGAAAGCATCCGGAGCATACTGCTGTATGAGGCGGGCGGTCTTACGGCAATCCGGCTCAATACCGAGGATAACAGGAACAATCTCAGCATCAGGCCACCTGATCTGTATGAATGGCACCATAACCTCAAGGCTGTGTTCATTAAAAACAACAGTTCCCATTCGGGTAGCCAGGCCGCTTGTAACTTTTCTGTTGACGGGACACATTCCCAGAGGAGTTTCCATGAAATCAGTTTCGAACACTGTTTCACCTCTAAAGGGGTATCTGTGACTGGGAGCAATTATAACAACAGTGGAAACATTGTCAGGAGCACTTGCAAACCCGTAACCGGCAGTTTTACCTGAATATGTGTATCCTGCATGAGGAACTACCATGCCTGTTGCATTTTCTAGGGGTTCACAATGGTTATCAAGAAACCCTCGAACCAGAGCTTCAAGGCTGGCAGAGTCCGCTGGATAGAATGATCCGGCAAAACCGGGCTTTAATACATCATCCAAGCATATCCTCCATACCGTATATGCCAGGAGGTTTTCCTGCAATAAAATCAGCCGCGCGGATGGCTCCCAGAGCAAACACCCTTCTGTCAGTGGCAAGATGGCTTATAGTCACCCTTTCCCCGTCTCCAAGAAAATGCAGATGGTGCTCACCTGTTACGTCTCCACCGCGGACAGCATGAACTCCCACTGTGCCGGTTTCTCTCTCACCGGTACCGCCTTGTCGTCCGTATACTTTCTCACCGTCCCACCTCTTCAAAAGAGACAGCGCTGTCCCGCTGGGACTGTCTTTCTTTCCTCTGTGATGAAATTCAATGAGTTCTCTGTCAAAACCGTCGCCAAGCATACCGGAGGCTGCTTCCATAAGCTTACCGAGAACATGAATTCCAACACTCATGTTGGATGAGTAGAAAACAGGCCGCCGGGTTACCCATATCTCAAGCATTCTTCTTTCATCCTCGCCAAGACCTGTGGTTCCGGAGACAAGAGCAACATCCGTTCCCGCGATAAGGGTGTTCATGTTGTTCCACGCTGATGGAAGGGAGAAATCAATCACAACTTCCACTTGAGGATTCAGTGTGAGTTCATCCCCGGTATCGAATGTCTGTATAAGATCAAGTCTGCCCCCGGACTCATCGGCAACAAGCCTGCCCATTCTGCCGTCTGCCCCGAAAACCGCGACTTTTGTCATACAAGCTCCATGAGTTCAAGAACCCCCTTCAGGATGTGAGTACTCTCTTCTCTAAGAGGCACCAGAGGTTCTCTGGGCATGTCGCTGGCAATAACACCCATCAGCTGAAGCGCCTTTTTTGCCGGAGAGGGATTGCTTTCAATGAATAGAACCTTAAAGAGCGGGTACAAAGTTTCATGAATCTCTCTCGCCTTTGCAACTTTCCCGTTCAGCCCAAGCTGAATCATTCCGCTCACCAGAGATGGCGCTACATTGGAAGTAACTGAAACAACACCGGAGCCTCCCATAAGTACCTGGGAGAGGCACAGGTGGTCATCGCCGCTCATGTATGCCATAGTGGACATGGAGCGGAGCTGAGTAACCCGCTCAACACTGCCGGCGGCATCCTTTACGCCAATGATGTTGGGGTGTTCTCCCAGCCTGGCAATGGTTTCAATATTCATGTCAGTACCGGTTCGACCGGGAACATTGTAGATAATTACGGGCTTGCTGCTGGCATCGGCCACAGCGGTGTAGTGGGCTATCTGACCCTGAGCTGTGGGCTTGTTGTAGTAGGGTGTAATGATCAACACCGAGTCTACCCCTGTGCCGCATACTGTTTCGGTAAAACTTACTGTGGAAACAGTGGCGTTAGTGCCGGTTCCGGCAATAACAGGAACCCTGCCGTTTGATGTCTCAAGGACAGTTTGAATAACCTCCAGCTTTTCCCGGCTGGAAAGAGTGGCCGGTTCCCCGGTGCACCCGCAGGCCAGAAGGCCCTGAACCCCTGAGGAAATCTGAAATTCTACCAGTTTCCTCAGAGATTCATGGTCAACAAGTCCATCCTTGAAGGGTGTAACCAGCGCGGTTACTGTGCCCTTCAAAACCATCTGTTACTCCTTTCCCTTCTTGATGAAGGGGGTAAGCAGATCCATGGGAATGGGGAATGCAATTGTGGAGTTGTTCTCCACAGCAATATCCGCCAGTGTCTGGAGATACCTGAGCTGAAGGGCGGACGGGTGTATATCAAGTATCTTAGCTGCCTCAGACAGCTTCTGCGATGCCTGAAGCTCAGCGTCTGCGCGAATGATCTTCGCTCTGCGGTCTCTTTCTGCTTCTGCTTCCTTGGCCATCATTCTCTGCATGTCCTCGGGAAGGTCCACATGTTTTACTTCAACAGTAGACACCTTGATTCCCCAGGGATCAGTCATTCTGTCAAGAATGTTCTGGAGCTTACCGTTAATCTCGTCCCTGTTTGCAAGCAGCTCATCAAGAGTAGCCTCACCGAGAACACTTCTAAGCGTGGTCTGGGCAAGCTGATTGGTGGCATACATGTAGTTTGTAACTTCCAGTATCGCCTTCTTTGGATCAATGACACGATAGTAGGTAACAGCGTTAACTTTCACGCTTACATTGTCTCTGGTGATGACATCCTGAGGAGGAATGTCCATTGTGATAACCCTTAGATCCACCTTCTTCATTGAATCTATTATCGGAAAAACAAAGATCAGCCCCGGTCCTTTGATGCCGATTACCTTACCAAGTCGAAAAACAACACCCCTCTGATACTCCTTCAGTACTCTCAAAGAACTGAGGATGAGAATAACAAGTATAACTGCGGGAAGACAAAACGCTGCAGCTGGCATACTAACTCCTTTCAAGCGGTTCGATTATAAGAATAAGATCATCCGGATCTACCCCTGTTACTTTTATCTCCGAGCCTGCGGAAACACTTCCGGGAACCGTCATCTTGCTCCACCACTGCTCTCCGCGAACCTCAACAACCAGTCGATTTCTGAACCCTGAGGTTTTTCTTACTATTCCAGTTTCTCCAACCATGCCTGCGTCACCTGTCTGGTTCGGTCTTTTCTGCGCCCGCAGTCCCAGCCAGAGCAGAAAGACCGCTATAAGCAAAACGGTTATCCCTCCGGCCCACATGGTGGCTACACCAATTTGACCCATCTTATTCTATCCTCCAATCGTCCGCCGATTCAACTCCCTTGATTTTCAGGATAAGGGAATTAGGATTGGTGGCGGCTGCGAGTGCTGTTCCCTCATCGATTTGCTCGTTCTTAAGCAGATTAAAGAGGCACATGTCGAAGGTCTGCATCCCGTACTGATTGCCGCCCTGTTCCATTGTATCGTGGATAAGATGAAATTTCTCAGGGTCGGTAACACAGTTGCCTATTGTGGCTGTGTGAACCATGATCTCTGTAGCAAGAACCCTTTCTTTGCCCGTGGCGGCGGGAAGAAGTCTCTGGGAAATAACAGCCTTCAGAAGACCGCCCAGCTGAATTCTTATCTGTTTCTGCTGGTGAGCGGAGAACATGTCAATTATTCTGTTAATGGTCTCGGGGGCATCGGTAGTGTGAAGAGTGCTCATAACAAGATGACCTGTTTCAGCTCCGCTGAGGGCAATCGTAGCAGTCTCGGCATCACGCATTTCTCCTATGAGTATCACATCCGGATCCTGACGGAATACCGCACGGAGAGCGGTGGGCCATGAAAGGGTATCAATACCCACTTCCCTCTGACAAATGGAACAGTTCTTATCGGGATGCAGAAATTCTATGGGATCCTCAATAGTTACAATATGGGCTTTCCTGTTCTCATTGATCGTATTGATCATTGCAGCCAGTGTGGTTGATTTGCCGCTGCCGGTGGCACCTGTAACCAGAATAAGCCCTCTCTGTTCCAAACAGATTTTCTGAACAACATCGGGAAGACCAAGCTGACTGAGTTCGGGAATTTCAAAGGGTATCTTCCTCATAACCATGGCTGGTGTCCCCCGCTGATTGTAGATATTCACCCTGAAACGAGCCTTGCCAGCCAGACTGTAGGCCAGATCAACCTCGGAGCCTGATCCAAAAAGCTCACGCTGAGCTTTATTTGTCACTTCATCTGTAATCTGAACCATGTGTTCATTTGTGAAGCTGGGAAAACCGTCAGCATGTATGATGGAACCCGATCGCCTTACTATCGGCGGCGAACCCACTTTGAAGTGGATATCACTTACATGCTCATCAACAAGAGCATCAAGAATGGTGTCAATGGCCTTTTTCTGCCCCATACAAACCCCCGCTTCTTATATACGACTCTACTGCCTCAGGTACAAGGTATGCAATGCTCCTGTGTTCCCGAACACGCTTCCTGAGGTTAGAAGATGATATCCACACACCGGGAAAATCAAAGAGGCTTACCTTTTTCAGAAACTCCGGATTCACTGATGAGAATTCAACGTCAGGTCTAGTGCCCACAACAACATCCGCAAGTTCAAGAATTCTCATGGGTTGCCTCCATGCATGCATTTCCAGAAGGCTGTCCATTCCTATAATAAAACAGGGCTTGAAGTCATCTGTTGAAATCCGCTCCAGCATATCCACAGTGTAAGATGGAAAACTTCTGGATTCCAGATCAGCGACTTGAAAAAACGGGTTGTCCTGAACGGCCAGCTCAAGCATTCGCAGACGATGGCTGAAATCTGCTATCTCGGAATTAATCTTATGGGGAGGATTTCTGGAGGGGACAAAATACACTTTCTCAAGGGAATATTGCTCAAGAGCTTCTTGAGCCAGCATCAGGTGCCCCAGGTGAGGCGGGTCGAAGGTTCCTCCAAGAAAACCTTGTTTCACTGCACCTCCTGAAGCTTTCGAAGGGCTTCCTCTTCTTCGCTCGGAGTAAGCTCACAGGTTTCAAGAGCTCTGCTGTAGTAAGTTCTGGCTGAATATCTATTATCCGTAGATCTGTAAAGATCTCCCATGGCGATAAGCACAGCTCCGCGACAGGATGTCTCTCCGTAGCTGTCCATGGCATCTCTAAGGTACAGCAACGCCGCATCCGTTTCTTTCCTGTGAATGTAGAATTTACCAATAAACAATGCTCTCAGAGCAAGATGGTCATTCACCTCAATAAATAGTTCTTCTGCTGAATCCAGAAGGGAAGACGCAGGATAGGTCTCGATAAACCTGACAATCTCCTCACGGGCTCTTATTACCTGCGTCTGATCTCTTCTGTAATCCCTTCTCTGCATCCACATTGTTTCCGCAAGAGCAAATTGAGCATCATCCGCATAAACTCCCCGCGGAAACTCATTCACCACTCTGTAGAAATAGAATTCAGCGTCTGCCCAGAATTTCTGTTCTCTGTCAGCCAGACCGCTTCGGTAAAGGAAAAGATCAGTTTCCATGTCTCCGGGATAACGGAACATAAGTTCGGTGTAGAGAAACGAAGCTTGAGTCCACTTGCCATCCTGAAAATACCGGTCGGCAAGCTGAATAATCTGCTCTCTTTCCATGCCGGCAGTCGATGGGAAGGAACCGCACCCGATCAGAAAAACCAGAAGAGCTGTCATCAATCCGTATTTGATCATTACAATCCTCTTGAATTTATGGTGTTACAAGGTATCTAAGTGAATCTCTCCGCGCCGCGGCGTCCATCGCCGCTGAGGACCCTAGCCCCGGCTCCACCTGGCATGCCCGATTGTACCACATCAGCGCATCCGCAGCGTTCCCTGCTCTTTCAGCCATAACTCCCAGTTGAAGCGCTGCCCTGACTCGAACGCCTGTAAAGCTGGAACTCCATACTTCCAGCAACCTTTCCCGCGCCATGGCAATATCATTCTGTACAACATCCTGTTCAGCAAGCAACAGAAGTATCTCCATTCTTCGCTGACGGTTGGAAGAGTCTATAAGACCCATGCGGTCAAGTTCGGTTAAAACGTCCAGTTCATCCTCTTTGCGTCCCGTAGTGAATTGAAGCAGTCTTGCTCTGGCAAAAAGCATCTCTCCTCTGAGGTCTGTTCTTACCAGAGGAATTCTGTCAAGTTCCACAATATGGAATTCAGCAGCATACCTGAGAAGACTGTCTTCTGCCGGGGTACCAATGACAGAATCGGTTACTTCCGCCACCGATGCCAGGTGAACTGAAGCATACTTTCCCCTGAGAAGCCATTCTTCTTCGAAAACCTGACTGAGATCCGGTGCTATTTCAATAGATCGTCCGAAAGCGTCATAGGCCTGCAACGAGTCATTGTCACGTACCATCTCCCATCCGAGTCTTCGCCAAAGATGTCCGATAGCCAGTGAATCACAGTCACCGGGGTTCCGTGAAAGAAAATCAAGGGCTGTTTTTGCTCTTTGTCTGCTGCTGCGATTCCGTTCTGCCTGACTGGCGAGAACTGCCGTCTCAGCAAGTCTGTATTGCAATTCCCAGTCATAGTTTTCAGCCTGATTGCCAAGTTCTTCGTACAGAGAAAGAGCCTGAGTATATCTCCCGGCGTTAAAAAGCACATCAGCCTGTTCCCGGGTATCCTCATCAACCCGACCGGCTCCGCAGCCGGAAACCGCCAGGATAATCAGAGCGGCATAGATGGATTTTCGCACAGATCAGTTCCTGCTTGAGTAGAAGAGGTAAACCAGTGCTGTTACAACTCCTGTAACAACCAGAGGTTCAAGGATGTTACCGCTTTCCTCGTCAGAAAGCTCACCGTTGGCCCATTCTTCTGTTGAGCTTTCCATTATGATGATGTCCGATGAAGAAATTGTATTCTCTATTACAGAACCCTCCCGAACAGTAAGAATCACATCACCCTCAGGATCAACAAGGGTTGCGGCAATTTCACAACTGGCAAGTCTTGGGACCTGTTTTCCTCCGAATATCCAGCTTCTCCTGGTTTGCGCGTATGTGACTCCAAGTTCCATTGGTCTCAGATTGAGTATCCAGCCCCCTGCATCTCTTGATGTATACACTGTAACTCCGGCAGCCCCCAGTGTATGTGTGGCTATCTGCTCTATGAGCCAGCCTCCTTCATGCTCACCCTGAATATTCAAAGCAATAGTTTCAAGACCCTGAGAGGATACCTGTTCGGCAACAGGTTCCAGCGCATTCAAAACGGCAGTTTCAAGCATATCAAGATTGGTCATGGATCCGGTGAGCACAAACCCTAGCAGGAAAGCTGTTATCATTTCTGTTCCTATCCTTTTTTAAGTGAAGTCAATCAATTCTTTCGACCCTGATTATATCATTAGTTAACAGGTTCTGCCACAAGAACAGCCCCTGAAGATTCTACAACTTTCGCCCTGACAGCTGATCCGGGATTTACGGGCTCAGTAAATGAAACAACAGCATCGACCTCCGGTGCATCCCACCGTGTATGCCCTGTGAGCCGGTCATCAGCCAGAATAGTAAGCTCTCTCCCATACAATCGCTCATCCCAGTCTGCGTAAAGCGCGTCCCCTACTGCTGAAATCGCGGCCAGCCTTCTGGAAGCTGTTGAATCATCCACAGCATCTCCTCTGGCTATAGTCCTGGAATACTCAAGTGTTCCCTCTTCAGGATACCAGCTGAATGCGGCTATGTGTCTTCCAGAGCGATATCTTCCAAGAAAATCTCTGAGAGCTGTAAAATCCGCCTCAGTCTCCCCCGGGTAGCCAGTTATGACAGTGTACCTGACAGCAATCTCAACCGGGGAGTTATCAAGTTGCTCCATTATTGTTTCTATGGTTCCAACTCCGTGCCTGCGCCCCATTCGCTCAAGGATTGAATCACTGGCATGCTGAATGGGCATATCGATGTAAGGAACTACATTGCTGTATTTGCTGAAAATCTCCGTCAACCGGTAAGGGAAGTGAAGAGGGTGCAGATAGTAAAGACGC
The DNA here is from genome assembly GCA_021107435.1 of Candidatus Sabulitectum sp. Lineage (GTDB taxonomy): Bacteria > Fermentibacterota > Fermentibacteria > Fermentibacterales > JCC-6 > Sabulitectum. Next base: position 18,138 of record JAIOSV010000116.1, read on the forward strand.
CACCAGATTGACGGATGTCTTGCCGCGAGGATCTCTGTAAGAGCCGAGAGGTCTGCTCCATTCTGATGCCAGTTGCCGCTGTCCTGCGCTACAAGACCTATTTCGCAGGCACCCTGCTGAATAAGAAGATCGGATTCTCTTAAAATAAGATCAAGATGTCGAGGTATAAACCTTCCTCTTATCGCGGGAATCGTACAGTATGCACAGGCATTGCTGCAACCGTCCGCGATCTTAAGATACCTGTAGCTTCCCTGGCCGGAAACCTGCGCCTGACCTTCCGGAACAACCCCAAGCCATGCGGAGAGTTTCCTCCAGTCTCCGGGCCCTGTAACCAGATCAATGTCTTCGAGACCTCCACTGCCATCATCAGCGTACCTTCCTGGAAGACAACCTGTCATAACAATCTTTCTGCCCGGCTTCTCACCTTTCCACCTGATTATATCCGAAAGATACTCAAGAGATTCTTCAGTAGCCGGAGCAATGAATGCGCAGGTGTTGAGTATTATCAGATCAGAGGATTCAGGTTCGTCACTGTATTTCCAGCCCGCGCTGTTCATTACCCATGCAAACCGCTCAGAATCCACCTTATTCTTGGGACAGCCCAATGACATTATGTGATACTTCAACCGGTCCTCCTATAGTGTCCCGGCATCAATAATACTGTATCCCGCAAGTTGCGGGATGAAGAAAATATCCGGAACAGTATCACTTATCTGAAGATCAGCAATTTCCCAGCTTGTTGAGTTGCCATTGGCATCGGTAGTTGAAAAAAGAAATGGAAGTGAATCAGAAAGAGTGTATCCTGCTGTAATCTCTGTAATTCCACCCTCGAACAGACCCGAGGCAATTACTGTGATGCTGTCACCACTCTGACTGGATACAACACTGCATTCATTCTCTGAAGCAAATGAAAGAATATGAAGGAAACCTGTGGGGGAACCTGAATAGACCAGGATCTCGGAAAACACCGGGTCAACAGTAAACACTTCTGTGCCTGTGCACCCCATAACTCGATCTTCAGAACCATCGTACTGAAGCAGAAAACGATTGGGGTGGGCAAGATGCATGGTTCCTGATGCTTCTTCCGAATCCATGGTCAGCGCCCAGTAATCTGTCTGAGCGAAAGAACCAGTAAGGTAAATTGCATCCTCCAGTCGCTCAGAAAGAGGCCTGAGTAACGATGTTCCAGCAAGAATGATCATTAAAAAAGAATTCATTACTACCTTTCTCAGTGAATGGACGGAGCAAACACGGCATCGCTGCCCACAATCACCAGTACATCATAGCCTTGTGCCACCGTGCCAATGAGTTCCTCTCCCGGTCTGTATGCAACATTGTCGGGATGCGAGAGCCATCTCCCCAGAGAATCGGCAACAACGGACGCGGCGACGTCATACCCATGTCTGTAAAACACAACGGTAAGCGCCGGGGCCTGATCATCCGTTATCTCCGTGACTCCTGCTCCAATGGTTCTTAAAGCCGCGCCTACCGCAAGGATGCTGGCATCAACTGAAGGTTTCCCAACCACCGCTATACGGGCATTGACACTGGGACTACTGGAAGTGTCCTCTTGCAGTTCCTCGCCGGAAAGGTCACTTTCCACCCGCCTGACGGCCAGCCTGGCATCAGAAACAAGAGGCGAGTTCGGATACCTGTAAATCACTCCGTTGAATTCCTCAAGCGCCGCAGTGAGCCTGCCTCTGTAGTAGAGCTGACTTGCTCTTGTGAACTGCTCAAAAGCACTTCCGGAAGATGCCAGTCCTTCAGAATCAAGCATTCCGCCATTGTCGCAGGCGAGAAGCAGAAAAGTCAGAAACAGAAATAGTTCAGCCCTGAGGTTCATCAGTTGCTTCCTCCTGTAACGGTTTAACCAGAACGTTTCTGGGTTTGCTGCCTGAATGCGGCCCAACAATGCCTATCTGTTCAAGCATATCAATAAGTTTTCCAGCCCGGGCATATCCCACTCTGAATTTTCTCTGAATCATAGAAACAGATGCTCTCTGCTGGGCAATAACAACTCTTTTCACTTCTTCAAGAATCGGATCATCAAAGTCTAATACACCTGGATCATATAAGTTCCCGTGTTCGTCATCAGGCGGTTCATATTCGAAGGGAAGCTCAGGCTGATTACGCCAGAAATCAACAAGAGCCTTTGTTTCTTCTGTGGAAATGAATGAACCGTGAACGCGAACAGGTTCCGGAGATCCAGCCGGAACGAACAGCATATCACCCTTTCCCAGGAGTTTCTCAGCGCCGTTCATGTCCAGAATTGTTCTGCTGTCTGTTTTTGAGCCAACATTGAAGGCAATTCTGGACGGGAAATTCGCCTTGATTACACCGGTAATTACATCCACTGATGGACGCTGTGTAGCTACAACCAGATGAATTCCTACAGCTCGTGCCATCTGCGCAAGCCTTGCGATAGCAGGCTCTACATCTCTGGCGGAAACCATCATGAGATCCGCGAGCTCATCAATTATAACAACGATATAAGGAAGATATTCGTCTGATTGATCAGGGCCGAATCTCTTGTTGTACTCATTTATGGATCTGACACCAGTTCTGGCAAGAAGGGTGTACCTCTCCTCCATTTCTTTAACAAGTGCCTCCAAAAGATATCTGGCCTTTGATGTCTGAATCACAACAGGTGCCCAGAGATGGGGAATGCCCTTGTATGCGGAAAGCTCCAGCATTTTCGGGTCAACCATCGCAAGTTTAACCTGATAGGGGCTTCTTGTCAGAAGAATCGTAGAGATGATTGCATGAACACATACACTCTTCCCACTGCCTGTGGCCCCCGCAATAAGAAGATGAGGCATTTCTGTCAAATCCGCAATAAAAGGCTGACCTTCCAGCCTCTTGCCGAGAGCAACGGGTATTTTCTCGTTTTTGAACTTCGAAATTATCTCGCGAAGATAAACGGTTTCAGGATTCCTGTTGGGCACTTCAATACCTACAGCTCCCTTGCCGGGGATAGGGGCAAGTATTCTTATCCTCTTCGCGGCCAGAGCAAGAGCCAGATCATCCGCAAGATTCAGAATCCTGTTGACCTTCACTCCGATACCCGGTGTAAGCTCATATCTGGTTAAAACCGGGCCTGGACAGGATGCGGCAATAGTACATTCAACACCAAAATCCGACAGTTTGGCCACAAGAAGATTAGCCCTGTCCTTGATCTCTGCCGGGCTCTGACCCCGTCTTTCACCATCTGCCGGAAGAGAAAGAAAGTCAGCTCCGGGAAGACAGTACTGGTCGCCGGTATCAAGTTCACTGCTGGGCTCCGCTCGTTTTGTCATCTTCCTGCCGGCTTTCTCTTTCCCGCGAACAGTTTCTTTTTGTTCGCTCAGGTCAACAGGCGGTTTTCTTTTCCGGGTAATCTGTGCGTTTGGCTCTTCCTCTATCCCCCCTTCAGGAATCCGCACCGATGGATCTTCATTCACAGGCACATCAACCGGAATCTGCTGATTCCACGGATTTCCAGCTTCCGGAGGATTCTGCTCGGATGCGACTGACAGGTTCGATTCCGCTGTCTCCACCGGTAAAGATTTCCCGCGTCTGATGCCGGAAGTTCCGGTTTTAAGCCTTCCGAGCAAAGAATTAATATCTCTTGAGACATCCCAGCCTGTAAAAACTACTACAGAAATAATGAACAGTGAGAACAATCCGACCCAGCCGATTACACCTCCCGCAAACCCCTGAACTGCCAGCACAACCCTGCCTGTGAGCTGACCTCCCGCAAAATAAAGAAAATCCGGTTTAATCCTGCAAAGAATCAGCGAGAGCATTGCGGAAAAGAAAAATACACACACAAATACAGCACCCGTCCGGCGTAACCATTTTTCAGCGAAGTTCAGCCGCAGAACAAGTGAACCCGCAAGAAACAGGAAAACAGGCACGAATACTACCAGCAGACCAAGGGAACCGCCGAGAAGAGCACCTGATTCTGCCATAAACCCCGGAGGTGGCGAGACAAGAGATACAATTACCGCAAGAGCAGTGAACAGAAGGAAAAAGAAAACAGCAGTACGCCATCTGCCGGGTGGCTGCCTTTTGCGCGTTCGTTTCCCGGCCAACCTATACCTGCCTTACTGAAACGCCGCCGGCATCTGAATTGTATCCCGGATCCGGTTTCCGTAAGCCATCCACCGAAAAGGAATAGTGAATCGTCTGACCAGAAGACATTGTCAGCTCTGTAAACCAGCTTCCATCAGGCAGTTTCTGCATAGGCGAGTCGCCCTCATGCCAGTCGTTGAAATCACCTACAACAGAAATGGAATGGGCATGGGAGTAACCAATGCAGAAAAATGCCACTCTGGTTCTGGGAGCAAGACTGTTCTGTACAGCATCCCTTAGAGCAGGGTAAGGTCGGAATACAGCACGGTGACGGGAGGGTATAACCATAACCCCGTCATCACGAGGATCTCTTACCCTTCTCTCTCTGCCCATCCTGGTGCTGAAGCAGCCGAATCCCCGGAGAAAGACCGAATCTCCTCTGCAGAGCGTCTCCCTGATCACATCAAGAAACGTCACAAGCACAATCTGAACTTCCTTCATGGTGAGACCGGTTCTTCGAGCAGTCTCCCGAGCCAGTTCCTCCCTTGTCATTTACGTCCTCCAATGAGTCTTATCTTACCATCTTATGTATCGTTGAATAGCAGGGAATCTCCTCCCCGTCAAGGAGTGATGGTATAATTGAATCATGAGTAAGAACATAATAACTCTGGCGGGACCTCCGTGTTCCGGGAAAACAACTGCGGGGAAAATACTGTCAGTTTCTCTCAGGGCTGATTTTATTGATATCGATCAACTGATACAACACGACAGCGGACACACAATTGAATGGATGTTCAGCCATGAGGGAGAAAAAACATTCAGAGCCGCGGAAAAGAGAATTCTAGCTGAAGTTATCTTCCAAACCGCAGGCAGAACGGTAATTGCCCTGGGCGGTGGTGCGCTTCTGGACACTAATACTCGTAAACTGATCGAAAGGGAAACAATTCTTTTCACGCTGTTCGCGCTACCTGAAACTCTTGCAGAAAGAAACAACGGCAACAGACCACTGGCGGGAAATTCTGCTATGCTGAAAAACCTTATCAGACAAAGAGAAAAACACTACTTATCTCTGGGCAGGCGGATTAATACCGAAAACAGAACTCCCGAAGATGTAGCTGAGGCTATAAGGCAAGAAGTTCTCCCTCTGTTGTCTCCACAAGACCGGCCTTGCTGATTGTTTTCCTGGCATGATCCAGCCCCACATAGAACCTGTCTGAATAAATTGTGTAGTCATCCCTGACCTTTTGGGGTGTCATGTTGACAGTTATTACATTTGCCCCCGCCTGAAAACACCGGTACTGACCATTCTCAAGCAATCTTTCGAAAGTGCTTGTTGCCGGGATAAGAGTATTTCTCAGAAAAAGTCTCATGGCGGCAATGAACCTGAGTCCAAGTTCCGGATCTCCTGTGGGCTCGTTCTCAAGGGGAGTCCCCTTTGCAGGCAGAAATACAGATACGCTGGACATATCCACTTCAAGCTCTCTTAAAAGCAGCAGATCATCGACAAGAGAATCAATTGTCTGCCCCGGAAGTCCCAGAAGAGGACCCGACCCGATATGATAACCGTGCCTCCGAAGAGTCTTAAGCCATTCAATCCTGCCTTCAAGAGTAAAACCCGGTTTCATCTTCTCAAAAAGCTCCCTGTCCGCAGTCTCGTGCTTCAGTATGAACTTATACGCTCCAGCTTCCCGCCAGAGATCAAGATCGCTTTCCTGATGAACACCAACACACAGCAATACTCCCATACCAAGATCCTTCACATCTGCAATAACGCTTCTGAGCCATTCAGCACCGCAGGACTCACTTTCAGCCGCCTGGAGAAAAAAAGTTCTGATTCCATTATCAAAAGCCTGCCGAGCAATTGCGAGCAACTCATCATGGCCAATCGAGAATCTGAAACCATCCGGGTTATTGAGGCGCATTCCGCAGTATAGGCAGCTGCATCTGCAGGAATTGGCATATTCGACCACTGCCCTGATGAAAGCTTTCCTGCCGAATGCTTCATCTCTGACTTTTCGGGCAGCAGAGTAAAGCAGTTCAGCTTCATCATCATCGCTGGTGAGAATTAATCTCAGATCGCCCCGCAGAAAACCGCTCTTCAGTTTTTCATCAATCCACTCACTGGTTATCTTTGTTTTCATGGAGTTTCTTCCTGATCCTTTCCAGTACTTCCGTTTTCAACTTTTCACCTGGAGTATAACCGGTCCACAGTCGAAATGATTCCGCAGCCTGTTCAACAAGCATCTTTTCTCCTGTAATCACCTGAGTGCTCAAACAGTTCCGCCACTTCCAGCCGGGGTTGTAATTCAAATCCGCAAAGCACCAGCCTTCCGGAATATCAAGCGGGAAAACATCATCATCCTTCCATCCAAGTGGAGTGGCATTAACCACCGTGCCCGGAGCGGATCGATTCGTTTCCGGAATCGCGTCTCCTCTGGCCAGAAGAATCACCTCAAGGCTGTTTAAAGCAGCAAAGGCAGCAGCAGCGGCCCCACCCCTTCCCAGAACGAAAAAGGGAGGAGGAAGATCCCGGATCATGGCCCTGAAGCCAATGATATCAGTATTGTATCCCCGTATTCCTTCAGATCCGAAAACAAGAGTATTAACAGCTCCTGCCGATTCTGCCGACGCGGAAAGAGAACTACAGAGTTTCATTGCCGCAATCTTGTGAGGAACAGTAACGTTAAGACCTGTGAAATGCATTCTTCCAAGTTCGGTAACAAATGTTGCAAGCTTCTCCGGTTCTGCAGGATATAATCCGTAAGTACCTTCAATCTCAAAATGCTGCAGAAAAAAGGAATGTATCGCGGGTGAAAGAGAATGGGATACAGGCCAGCCAAGAAGCCCTGCCCTGAATTCACGCATCATCGGCGTCTTCTGCGGATGGCCTGGAAAACTCTTATAACAGTGTCAGCCAACCCTCTGGGTCTGTAAAACACAGGCCTGAACAGATCTTCACCGGGATGCAGTTTCTCTGACAGTGGCGCACCTTTGTAAAGCCTGATTGTGCCGATATTTATGAACGTATTCCCCCAACCCAGAAGGACTCTTGCCTTTGCCATGAAAAAGAATTTCTGAACAAGCGCGAAGAAATTCTCACCTGGAGAAGCACTGAAAAAGTTCACTCCCACAGTCAATCCAGTTCTTCGGGCTTTTCTCACAGCGGGCCACAACCGTTTGAGATATCCCCCTTTCCCCATGAGTTTCCAGCCCTTTTCAGTAATAACATCCGGAGAGAAGTCAACCCACCTGCAACCTGCTTTGTAAATATCTTCAAGACTGTCCAGAGATACCGATTCCGACAACCACGCTCCCCATGCGGGAACATTCTCAACCTCGGAAATGGCAGTTACCAGCTGCGTATAGTAATCCTGCGGGTGATTAAACACGGAATCGACGAACATAAAGCTGTCGAAGCCCTGCTTTGTTATTTCTTCAATATCCCGGAGAACATGCTCTATGGGTCTTGTCCGAAAACCATTACCACCTAAAGACTTGTAAGTGCAGTAAGCGCAGTTGAAAACACACCCTCTTCTTGTCTGCACGCCTGCAGAACCTCTACCGGGATAATCGGTCGCGGGAAATATGCTGTAGTCCGGAAGTGGAATACTGTCTAAAGAAGGTCTGGGCGGATTCGCAATACCCTGATGCAGCCAGGATGGTTCAGGGGCTCCGTTGAGATGATCGAGCAGCATCGGCAGAGCAAGCTCTCCCTCGCCAACCATGGCGATGTCTATTCGGGGCCATAGTTTCATTATTCTTTCAGGGTAAATAGAGAAACCGGCACCTCCGGCAATAACAGTGCCTTCCCAACCGCGCAGAACTTCCATTATCTCCCCAAAGGAATCCAGATACCAGTGGGTGACCGGATAGGAACTGTCATCAATATTCCTTACCGAAACAGCGACCACTTCGGGATTAGTATTGTCAAGCTCTGCCTTTAGAGCTTTGCCGGGCGACTCTTTCAAGCTCAGATCTATCCCTGAACAATGGTGTGAGCCCAGCGCTCCAGCCAGATAGGCAAGTCCTATAGGATATATCGGGGCCTCTCTTCGACCTGCCGGAGACTGAACAAGAAGAACTCGCAAACAAACTCCATTCATTTGACATTTGCCTTTGCAAGGGTATTTACTATAATAAAAAAAACGCTGCTTTGCAGTGGAGGAATACTGATCTGGTATACAGTACTGAAGCAGGCTCCACTTGCGCAACAGACACAGATGCGGAAGCCTTCCAAGCTGCGATCAAGACTGACTTCAGCTTTCAGCATGACACGCTCTGGGCGTATATTATTGTACCGGACAACAATCTAAGACTGACCATGCTGGCGAACGCTCACACATACAACCACGCAGGACAACAGATGTCATCCGAGGCGAATGTTGTGCTTTATGGAAGCACAACTTCTCTGCCGAAATCTTCTGTAATGATCTGGATAAACTCACTGTTCCCGGAGTAACAGAGAGTACCCTTGCGTCCTGTACAGTAAACAACATATTTATCAGATGATACTTGACATGACACTATCAATGGGAGTTTCAAATAGGTAAAAGAATAAATAAGAGGATGACGCTCTGTCTTATCACAGGGGTACTGCTTACCATCTGTTCAGCTCTGGTCTCCCGGAGTACAGCCGTTTCTGCGTTGATATGCAGTGTTGGTATTGCTTCTTCATTTCTTGTGTTTGAGATGAAAAGTGGTCCACTTACTCTTTTCCCTGTGCTGTCCTGGCTCGCGTTCGTCTTTGGAGGCACCATTCCAGGCATTCTAACTGCTATGGCTTCTATGACTCTGGGATTGTGCTTTCACTGGAAATCTATTCAAATCAGAGTTCTTTTCTTCAGCTACCTGCCGGTAGCTGTGCTGTTTGCTGCGGCAGTTTCTACTGATACGCCCATCTGGCCGGGAAGCCTGCTTCTTATTCCGGCAGGAATTCTGCTCCAGACTCTGTTCCTTGTATGTATCCGCAGCATCTCACAAAATTCCATTGTAACGATTTTAACTGCCTGGCTCATAAATGGAATATTCGCCTTCATCATCCGATTCTTCCTTTTGGAAAGTGGTTTTGCAGGAGGACTCCTTGTTCTGTTTGTTATGCTGATCTCTCTCTTATACGATTTCCGTTCCCGAAGCCGCCTGAACATGTACACAGGAAGAATAAGAACGTTGTCTCTCCAGAACAAACTTGTAAGCTTTCTTTACAAAAATGATGACAGCTTCCCGCTATTTTTAATGGACGGTGTTCATGCCTGGACAATGCAGGGCAAACCGGCAGCCATTGGGACTCTAAAAACTCCCTCCAGTACTTACGAAATTGAGAAGCATGGAGAATGGCATATCGTTTCAACGGAAAACTCAGTTTTCATCGCTGGCGGAGATGCTGCCGCTGAGCTGAAATCCCTGAAGTGTGCTGACTTGAAAGAAACCCTCAAACTGCTCGAAACTGTCTGGAAAGCTTCCTTCAGCAAAAGAAGGCTGGAAAACGCATTTCTTGGCGCCGCGTTGATGTTTGTACAACTCGCGGACAGGAGAGACTCGGACACACACCATCACTCCATTAGAGTTTCACAGATGGCAGAGAAACTCGCGACAATCCTGGGACTCCCTGAAAGCGATATCTTGCAATTGAGGGTTGGTGCTTTACTCCATGACATAGGAAAGCTTGCCGTTCCCGCCAGCTTGATAATGAAGAAAGGTCTTCTTACCAGGACAGAAAGAACTATCATAGAAACACACCCCGGAGCTGGAGCAAAACTGCTTGGAGTGATGCAGAGGTATAATGAGGCATCAGCAATAGTCCACCAGCACCATGAGCGCATTGATGGAAGCGGATATCCGGACGGTCTTACCGGTTCCTCCATCTCCCTGTACGCAAGAATAGTTGCAGTGGCAGACGTGTTTGATGCTATTACTTCTCCCAGAGCCTATCATCAGGGCAAACCTGATTTAAACGCTCTGGAGGAAATAAAGAAATACAGAGGAACTTACTTTGACGCTGCTGTTGTCGATGCACTGGAGGAACTTCTGCTGTGAGATCTGAATCAAAATACCTGATAGCCGCTGTTGCCCTTACTTCCTTTTTCTTTGTTTTCCCGCCAGCGGAGCACAGGCTTCCAGACTCAACAGAGTCTCTTGTTCTTCTTCTCCTGGCTTCAGTGGGAATCCTGCTATCCAGAATCTTTGTTCTTTCATCGGACAACAGCGACAAGATCGGAATTGAACCGGCTGTAATAGTTTGTCTGGCAGCCTGGAACAGCTCTTTTCTGATCTATCCTATTACTGCTCTCCTGTCTTTCAGCGGAAGCATTCTCAATTCAATTCGTATGGAAAAAAAGTTGTCTGCTGAAATACCACTGGCGATTTTTCAGGGAGTATCCTTTGCTTTTCTACTGAGATTCAGTTCCTTTGCCTATTGGAATTTTCTCGATTCCTGGGTCACTCTGGGGGCAGTCCACGCCTACACCGGCATGGTTGCTGTTGTTATCCCTGTTACGCTGCTGAGATGCATCTCAGTATGCTATTTCAGCAGTAGAAAAAGTAATTTTATAGAAATTATGAAGAAGAACATCCTGCTGAATGCCTTTATTCTTCTGCTTGCCACACCCTCCGCTCTTGCGATTCTTCTTGGGGAAACTTCTATCCGGATTCTAATTTCCTGCGCTTTCGGACTGTTCTCCATGCTTGTTGTTCATGCTATAAATCTGAGACAAAACAGATCAGCCCACGAGAAAACCGATGAACTTGAAACTGTATTCAGACTGAAGGAACTGTCCGGCAATCTTTTTTCCGCAACATCAGAAATGGATGTGCTGAGAGCGCTCAGCAGGGCTGTATCCACCGCCTGGGGCTGTCGGGCAGCTGTACAGTGGAAATCTTTAACGTATTTCGAAGGTGAGAAGTGGGACACAACCAATACGGTAAACATCCGGCACAGTACCGGTCTCAGTATCTGGGTTGATTCCTTCAGCTCCACAGTTCCGCTGTACATGGAATCATTCCTGAACAGGGCAGTTCCCGTTCTTACCGGTCTTGAAGCTGAAAAAAGGATGAAGAAAACATCATGGGAATCAATGGAAACACTGATCTCATTTGTTGAACAGAACAACAGCGATTTCGCGGGTTTCAGCAGAAGAGTAGCCACAACAGCGACCATACTCTGCCGGGCGCTTGATATGGATCTCTGGTACGAAGACTGTATGCGCCTCGCGGGTCTGCTTCACATGATCTCTCTACCGAAAAATATTGAAGAAAACATTCAGGAGCAGACTCATGCTCTCCCGGAGATAACCCGCCAGGCACTTGAGGGAATGGCGGAACACTGGAGCGGTACGGGTTCCACCGGAAAGCTCCAGGATGAGATACCTCTTCCCGCGAGGATTCTTGCGGTGAGTATTGCCTGGGAAAAGGCTATGAACTCTGGAACAGCCATGGCTGTCAGAGACATGAATATGAGAGCGGGAACCCTTTACGATCCCCGCCTCGCGAAACTTGTTATTCAACTGAATGGCTAACAGCAATACACCTGCAAAAAATGCCTGAAACTTTCGTGATTGTCTGCCCTGCTTAAAAACACTACTTGTCAAACTCTGTCATCTTCTATTTCAAAACCCTCCCGCTCGGGAGGATCCATGATCCAGCTGTACACATTCCACCTGCCCAGCATTGGAAAGTAGGGAGGATGCAGAGCGCCAAGCCCCTGTTCCCATGAGTTTCCCAGCTCATATCCTCTGTTCACTGATGACAAACGGCCCATCGTTCTTTCCGCAAGACTTCCTGACACGGTAACTCTTGTCAGATCTTCCGGTATGTTTGGCGTTCTGGCGTAGAATGAACCGGAAGGAGCCACAAGGCAAGCCCTGATAAGCAGTCCCTGATTCGTTTCTATTTGCCATCGCCCGGGCCAGTCACTGCCTCCTGTTTCATCCGGATCCGCTGAAATAATGATGTTTCCAAGAGCTACCAGACCAAGCGGTCCTCCTGAGCCAACCGCGCCTCCGTCGATTCCTCCCCCTATCTCCATATCGTTAACAGCGATAATGGTAAGCGGATGGTCAGGTCTTCTCACTGTCTTTATCGTTACAGGTGAGAAACCGTTTCGAGCAATCACCAGATTCACATCGGCAAGTTCAACTGTTTCCTCCGGAGCAGTCCGGTTTGCTCTGAACACCAGCTTCTCTCCCTCAATAAGAATTCTCTCTGCATTAATACGAACGGTGCCACTCGGAGCTGAACCGGCAACAAGACCACTGAAGTGAGCTGCCATCCTCGCAAAATCAATTTCCGGCGCGGAAACCCTCCAGTAAGGACTGCCCTGCCTGTGCAGTGAGTATGGTCTCACCCATATGCTGCTGCCCGGCGGATGGGGCAGGTTGGATGCTCCCCCTCCCGCGAAGCTGAATCCTCCTGCGGCGGTTGTGGAAATCATGGAGACACTGGGGTCGTCTGTGGAATCAGGCGAATAGCTGCTGAAGTGGATCATTCCGTTGGAATGAACAGGGCCGTTCACAATTCTTCCATCCACAAAGTAGCCTTCGGGAATGCCGTTTTCAGTAAGCAGTGCATAACTGGACGGGTAGGCGGGAGTCGCCCTTAACTCAACATCAACGGTGATATCCCCGGAAAGTCCCCGGGCTCGCACCTCCACCGCTCCATTACTGCAGAAACCACCCGCTCCGTTAATAGGATCAACAACGATAAAGACACTGCCACAGTCCGGAATACCAATCCATCCGGCACTGTCGCCTTCCATTCTGATAACGAACGGAGTACCGTCGGGGGGAATGGATTCCATAGCGGAAAGGTGATGAAGAGCCAGAGCAGTTCCTGCCTCGGCAGCCACTTCCGCACGTATCCTGTTCATCCTGAAGAGGCCCGCACGCATACTCATCTGAAAGTAAGTGTACGCCACTCCGGTAAGAACAAACAGCACTGCCGCTGCCCCGACCACCATGGCCAGCACACTTCCTCTTTCACGCTTCACGTAGATGCTCCATTCACTCCCGGAAAGTTCCTTCCCCGTGCCTGTCAAGCGTTATACCAGCACCAATACATGACGGGGTACTAGTACCCCCCCGTAATACCGTTCTTAACATCACCGATACTCATGTCATGCTTCTCTGCCCACATCGTTGTGTTCCAGTTGGCGGTTGTGGGAAAAAACGGCGGATGCATGTAGAGAAGCCTGGGGTCGAAGTAAACGGCCATGTTGAACCCCGCGTTGCCAGTACTTGTGTATCCCTCCTCCTGAACCATGTAGCCGCCTACTATCCGGAATTCATGGACTCCCGAGGGCTCCCAGTATTTTTCTGCCAGTATATCCCCTTCCAGAGCAACCACAACAGCGTAGTAGGAGAAACTGGAGTCTGTGTCAATATGGTAGCGTGTGCTGCCCCAGGCGCTCTGGTTACCGGGATAATCCGCGATAACCAGATCACCCTCAACTGTCATAATTCCCAGAAGATTCTCGTTGTCGGGATCCTGAGGATCGTCATTCTCGTAGATCAGAGGACCTGACATGTACACATCTCCAATTGTACCGACGGTAAGCGCCATATCAAGTCCCTGATTCTGATCTCCGCGAAGATAAAAATAGTCACCGGGGTCGTTTTCAATCCACACAACGGGATTGTCCATACCTCCAAGCGGATACGCGACCTCGGAAATCAACGTAGTATCAGTCTTAACAAAAAGGGTGTCACCTTTAAGAGCCAATCTTGATCCGTTGGGCACTTCGGTTTCAGTAAGAGACAGCCCGTCAGCCTGGGCGGCGTTCTTGACTCCTTCCCAGTTAAGCTCATCCATTCCAAATGGAATCGGGTCTACGCCAAGATCAAAGTATGGAGCGCCCAGAATCAGCCTGTTGTATGGGCGCATCTGAAGGTTGCCTGCGGCCGGCGTTGTCTCATGTGATCCTGCTCCCCAGCCGTAAACATAGTAATCGGAAGTAAGTTCAAAACTGTAGAAGAATACATCGTTATCGTGGGACGCGCTGTTGCTGACAAGTCGTACCGGTCCGTTGGCGTAGAAGGGACCGTCAAAACGGTACCCGTCAACATATGCTCCGTCAAGTGACGGATTATCCATGAAGACAGAGAACCTGGCCAGATTCTCGGGCATAACGATGGTCTCCATACCATATGATTCAATGGTACTTCCTGAAACGAAGGCTACACATCTTATCATAAAGGCATTAGCCATAATGAGTTTATAGTTTTTGTTATTGGGGTCAACTGCAGCGTAAACGCCGCCCATACCCCCCGGCAGCGTAAACAGTGAAGTTTCCGTACCCAGAATATCCTGTGGAATGGTGTCAGTAGGAAGCGTGGCGCCGGCAACAAGCATGTGTGTGGCCAGGTTGAGACCTGCCTCCGCTGAAAGCTTTGCCTGCATTCTCTCACGTGTCCAGAGCTGAGTATCGGCATTTCCCTTGAAGTACTGGTACGCGCCAGCGGTAAGAATGATAAGAAAAATAGACGAAATCAGAACCAGAACCAGAGCTGAGCCTCTTCTGTGTATTGTGTTCATCAGCAACCTCCTAATTCGAATCACGGCCGTAGAAACCGACGTTGTCGATATTCCAGCCGCCTTTATTTGCGAAAGGTCCTGAATCCATAAGGAACCGGATGAAGTAATAGTTTTTACCGTCTGCTATGCCCTGCTCGAAATACGGTGTCAATTGAATCACATCCTGTTCCCAGCCATCGTCAAGCTGGACATACTCAGCCACCTTTATCCAGTCGCTCTCCGCAGTTGGGGGAACGATGGAATCAGTGAAGGCAATATGTATTCTTGCCCAGTCATTCAATGCCATTTTCAGGCATCTGTCGTATGCCAGACTGATGGAATCGTAAACAGCGGCATCAGCCAGATCGTACGGGTATGAATGGATCCAGCACCATGCGTCATCCATGTAGTATCCGTCATCCGTAAGATCATTACCCGCGATGTTGTTCTGGTTGGAAGGCAGAAGCGCAGGATCAATATCCGGTATGAACACTGGCGCTCCAATTTCCCAGTCATCGTTAGTTCCCCCGTGAACCCATGCAACTTCCGAGCTGAATCCCATTTCTGAGAGAAGGTACAACCCCTCAAAATCGCTGAAGTTTGCGGTGAAACTCAGGGGCACATCACTGTTGGCTCCTGTAGAATCAGCGTCAATGAGTATCTGCCCGTGGTTAAGGGTGTTGAGCATGAACGCCGGTCTGTTATCTCCCACCTTGAGCAAGCCGGGATCACCTCCGGGAGATGTTTCCCATCTGGTCATGTTCTCACGGTACGCGGTAACCCAGGTGTAGGCCGGGGTAAGTGCGGTTTGACTCATCTCCAGTTTAACCTGCAGATTGGTAGCCAGGAGAACAACGAAATCTTCGTCAAGATCGATTGTCACCCAGTTTCCAGCACCAGGAGGAGTTATATTATAGGTACCGCAAAATGTGAGCTGGTTTTTATCCCACTCACCGCTTGCGGCAAAGCAGGTCTCGGCAACCCGGCCAAGGTAAACATCCACCTGGTCGAAGTCCCAGGTTCCGCCGGGGTTTGTAAGCTTGAACCCTATGGACTCGACTACCAGCCCTTCAACGACACCGGTCGCTGCAAAGTTGTCCAGTGCCCAGCCTCCTCTGACACCGTTGTCATCTGAATGGAACATGAACCTGAATCTAACCGACTGCCCCACGTATGGCTCAAGTGAAAGTTTCGTTGTATTCTGAGCAATGAAGCCGGTATAGGCACCGTGTCCGTTGTAGAAACTGTTGTAAGTGGAGGTCTCAACCACCTGCCATGTTGAACCTCCATTGGTGGATACTTCAACCCAGCAGAAGTCGAAACCTGCCTCCAGGTCAATTGCCTGTTCAAATGCCAGTTCGGCTTCCTCTGTATTGATTGGAATACCGAACTCGGGAGATTCCAGCCAGCAGTCAACGGAGTTGCTGTATTCAGTAAGATTGTTGGCGTGGAGAGTGTATTTGTGATCACCGAGAATTCTCTCCAGAAGCCAGTCGTCTTTTTCACCGGATACCACAGGCCCGTGACTCCAGCCCGGAGCTTCGTAAATCGCGCCGATATATCCGAGTTCAAAATTCTTCCAGAGAATACCGTATTGAGCCCACGGGCCAATGCCGTACTGACTCAAGGCAATCGCGAAGTCAGAAGAGAACTCAATTCCCAGCGCCGCGGCCTCGTCATCAAGATCAATGTGCAGATTCTGATAGCCTCCGCTGGAAGATGGAGTGCCGATACGGTTCATGCTCGCGGTGTTGTTGTTGGCGAGTATAGAGATGTCATCAAAACTCATTCCGGCGTGGGCTGTAGCACTGCTGGCACTGTTGTCATCATATTGACCGAAAATCACATAGATAGTTGGCGGCATGACGCCCGGAGGGACAAATGTGTAATTACCTCCGTACCAGTCGCCGTTGGATTGAGTACCCGGAAGCAGGTTAACATAATCCTCAATGGGGTCAACGATACTGTTTCCGTAGCTCCATCCGATGAAGTCTCCCTCGCCGGTAGCGGCATTGTAGTTGTCGGTAGCATCCCCGTGATCACTCATCAGGTAGCTGACACTGATGGGAACACCGTCATCAAGAGTGGAAGTATCCAGCTCAAAAATCATTCGAACCCTGTTGTACTCACCGCTTACCTCACTGTCCATAGTGACGAATCTGGTTGAGTTACCGCCCCAGTTGGGATCGGGGCAGTGAATTCTGTGACGACCGTGAGCGTCTCCCCAGAATGTCACATCGCCACCGCCAAGCGGAAGGTTCTCGAAATTCTGTGATACCAGGTTCACCACTGAACCGCTGCCTGTTACAAGGAAAACCCCTTCTTCAGAGCTGATGGTCTCTGTGGTACCCCTCCAGGTTTTCAGCCTTATGTAAAGATCATCTCCCGCTGTTGTGTAGTTGGAAAGGTCAAGAATGGAAGCGACAGTGTTGCGATCCCAGGCTCCGACAGCGGATCTGTCGGTTTGAAGCACATTGTCCGGCATTCTGATTACCCGGCCTGACCCGGAGGAAAAGAATGACCACATCATTTCGGCGCCTCCACCGACCACAAAGTCAGTGTAAAGCGTTATTGAATCGGGAAGCCACGCTCCACCCTCCAGACTGTCTTCCCAGAAGGTCATAAGCACATCACCGGGAGATTCCCCTTCAAATCCCTCCTTGTTGATCTCTTCTCCCAGTGGAGGAGTGGTGGGTCCCGGAAGATTCCACATAATCACGTTGAGAAGGAATTGCTTCCCCCGCATGCTGTAGTTTTCAAAATCAGGCGCACAGTAGTGAACCCGTCTTAATTCAAGATTGAACTCATCAATCACGGACACGCCCGAAAGGGAAAGACCGTCGAAGTCTGTAATAAGCTCTGTTCCCGCTGTCAGCGCGCCCAGGGTAGTAACGTACCTGCCTGGAGCAGCATCGTAAATATCGAAGGTGTCCGGAAGAAGGTCATGTATCGGATGGGGCTTATTGACCGGGAACATCTCACAAACATTGTTGTTCTGGAAACCCGGTGTACCTCCCATCAGGAAAATATCCTCGGCGTCATCGGGATCAAGCGCGATTATCGGCACACGAATTGCCTGCAGAGCACCCGATATAGCAACATGACTGCCGGTACCACCGCTTGTTACATCCCTCAGGATAACAAGATCAACTCCGGAACTGTCGTAATCATAGGTTTCCAGTTCGTCATCCGTCAGATCAACAAGGGTGAATCCCCAGCCGTCAAGCAGACCCAGCAGAGCTATCTGGTGGTTGGTTGGCGCGTGAGCCAGCGAGTCACCGTTTATATTGACTACGATCTTGGCATCCGGAGGAGGCGGCATATAGAAAAGAGGGTCGAAATTGTGATAAACGCCCAGATTGCGCGGAGTTATCATGGTCTGCATAACCGTCTGATACACATCCCCCATGTATGTGCCCTGAAGGGTCAGTTTGACCATGATATGACGAACAGCGTCTCTGTTTGCTTCGTCAAGCGGCATGGGTCCCAGGAAGTCCCCGGCACCATCCAGATAGTTGAACTGAATTGATGTGATGCCCGCTCCGGCAACCCGGTTCATCAGGCTGTCATCCGTGATGCGAAGAACCTTAAAAGCATCAAGAAAAATATTTCTGTGGTCGGAATCGGTTAGAACCCTGTATGCTTCTCTGTCAGCATAGAAGTCGAACTTGTAGCTTTCGGCAACCTCCACAGGATGCCAGTCGGTCTCCAGCCACCCTCCGTAGGGCATGTAACCTGCCCAGATGATCTCATCAGAGAGTACTTCAAGAGCCAGTCTGCCTGTAGTGGCCAGATCATTCTGCCTGCGGGTAAAATGGAACTGCTCTGTTCCCTTCACGAAGAACATGTAAACAGCGGCGAATAGAATTCCCAGAATACCAATCACAATGACCAGTTCAATGAGAGACATTCCTGATTTCGATTTTGATCTTGAAAAGTGCTTTCTCATTCTACTCACCTCCTTAAAAAATTGTACTCAGGCTTAAGCTGTCAGCTCCATCAACGCCTGTCCAGGTCATCCTGCATCTCACATGTTTCGCTTCAGGATACAGGGCATACGGAGTATCTATCCATACTGAGCGGGTAAACCCCTGAATTGTTTCCGAAGGGGTCTGCCATCCGTCGCTCATGGATATAACGTCCATGGTACGGAGTTTCTCAATACCTTCACGGCATAACTCCAGAGCTTTGGTCTGATCGTCCATCCGGTCGGACATTTTGATGATGTTCATGAAGAAAAAGGCAATTCCAGTCATAACAATTGCCAGTATGACTGCGGCAATCACAATCTCGAGTAAAGTAAATCCCGTCTCCCCTTTCCGGAAAGTTCTTCGAATGCTCATAGCAACTCCTGCCTGTTTGTGTTTCTATCAACGTAAAATCTTCTTGCTAATTCAATTGATACAGAGTCACCGGAGGAAACTGCCACAAAAACATCTACAGCATCTTCACCCTGGAAACCAACAGTTGTTTCTATTGTGTATGGATGACCCCACAGTGTATCGGGTTTTTCTGTTATACCGGGCTCCGGAATCTCTTCCAGTCTCTCAATCTCAGCGATTTCAACCCTTGCCAGAGTCAGCGCGCCCTCTTGAAGCTCAAGAGTTTTCCCGCCCCTGACAAAAGAAATCAAAGCAACGGATAGAGCAGTAAGCACAACAAGCATTATTACCGAGGCCACAAGCAACTCTGCAAGGGTAAAGCCCTTTCTCATAAGTCCAGCCCCTCGAGAGTGTGAAAGACCCGTCTTCCGCCGTTTGATTCGTAAATGGAAAATATGTAAGTTTCTCCCGCGGTTCTTTCTCCTCTGTACTGATTCAATGTGGAAAATGACATTTTGATACCATCACCGTTCACCGGATTAAAGCAGGCATCAACACCGTTCTCTGTGGTTCTGAAGAAATCAGTTTCCCCGCCGTCAGCGTCACCGGCAAAAATTTCACCGCTGAGGAGTTCAAGAATGTACCCTGATGAAGATGCTATAACCGCGCTGCCATCGATGATACCTGTCAGTGTATTCCCGCTGCCGTAGAATCGTCCCTGCCAGCCAAGACGGTAATTCATCTCTGGAGTGAATTCAGTGAATCCGTCATATCCCAGGCGGAACCACCTGTCGCCTCCAACAGGCATCTTCCACATTCCGCAAAGACCGGTTCTACCCCCCACACTTCCCCAGCAGGTTAAAGAACCTCCAGGACTCGTTCTTATGATTTCCTCTGTGGACCCGGAGTAAACTGAAAGCGAAAAGCGAGTGGCAAAAGCCACATCTTCCATACCGTCGTTATTGAAGTCTCCACTGAAAACATCCACTATATGCGCAATGCCAAAGGATGAATATCCCTGGAAAACAGAGCCAAACATGCTTCCGTCGGAAAGAAACACAGGACAGGTTCCAGTTGGAGAGCCTATATGCTTCGGTTCACCGGATTCGCAATCATAAAGAATGCCGATATTGGCACCCCCGGTAATTATCAACATGGGTATTCCATCAGAAGATTCTCCAGCTGAAAGCCAGGAACGGGACGAAAGAACCGTAGAGCTAATCAGTGTTTGAACTTGAACACCCTCGGAAGTAACCACGCAGAGAAGTGCTTTACCGTCCCCTTCAAAAACAATAACAACACCTTCTTCTCCCTGGTAAGTAAACGGTGTTCCGGCAACAGGCTTGAGGTCAGTCTCAAAGGCAAATTCAGAAGTCGGGTTAAAAGTATCTCCGCTGAAGAAGGTAATCAGCACAGTGGATTCATCAATTTCCCGCACAGAAACAAGACGATCACCGATGGGAATAATGACTGCTCTCAAGGCATTCTCTACAGAATAGAAACCTGTTCTGATTCCGGCTGTACCAGTTTCCAGAAGAGTAAACTCTGTGGAAACCCCTGCCAGGTCGAATTGCAGAGGTTCATTAGCGACTCCCGGTCCTCTCCGGGAAAGCAGAAGCGCAAGCCCGTCAGCCGCGCTTGATTCAGAAAGATTAACCTGTGCCGCGTTCAACCTGTTCATATGGGCGTTCACCAGTCTTCTTGTGAGGCTGATAAGAAGAGTAGCGGCCATCATCACAATCACCGCCGCAAGCAGAGCAATAAGAAGAGCTGCTCCGCGCTTTTTCTGTTTTGTTTTAGTGTTTTTCATCATGCACTACTTACATGCAAAGACAGTGCCAGAGTCTATCCCCGTTTTATGCGCCCAAATCGTGTCTATTGCGTCTATGTGTGTGAAGCTCAGGTAGCACAGGTGTGAAGAAGTCTTCACACTGGCGTGTAGAGACCACCCGGTCTTCTGATAACCAGCCCCTGCAGTTCAAGCTCCAGAAGCCTTGTGTTTATCAACGCTGTTTCCTCATGAAGAGCAAGGGAAAGCTGCTCGGGTGTTGACTGCTTCCTGCTCAAAGAGGCAAGAATGGGATCTGAAGCAGCAGGAACAGACGCGGATGGTAAATTAATGCCAAGTTCTGAAATAAGCTCTTCAGGTGACAGAACTATTCCAGCTCCGTCTCTCAGGAGCCTGTTTGACCCCCTGGTGGAAGACCTGTCTATATCTCCGGGGACTGAGTACACATCTCTGCCCTGATCAAGCGCGCTACCCACCGTTATCATTGTGCCGCTTCTCTCGCCTGCCTCAACAACCACAACTGCACTTGCGAGACCGCTGATTATTCTGTTCCGCTCTGGAAATGTGTATTTCGCTGGTTTGATCCCCGGTGGATACTCGGATACAAGACACCCTTTCGCGGCTACTCTTTCAGCAAGGGAACTGTGTTCCGGAGGATACATGATATCGAGACCGCCACCCATGACGGCAGCAGTGGGCGATCCGCCGTCAAGCGCTCCTCTGTGAGCTTCACCATCAATTCCTCTGGCCAGACCACTCACAACACAAACACCTGCCCGGCTCAGCTCCATGGAAAGCCTCCTTGCCGTTTTTCTGCCGTAAAGAGAGCATCTTCTGGAACCTATCACCGCGATTGTGAATGGCAGATCAGCCGGAGATACTTCTCCTCTGTAGAAAAGAATTGCCGGAGGATCGGGGATATTCGTGAGTTGTTCCGGGTAGCCGTCTCCGCTGAAGTACACTGCTCTTATGCCCAGTTTCTCGCAGACGGCAAGGGAGCTCTTTAAAGCAACCTGCGGTGACAGCTCAGCTATCTTTTCAGGAGAATCAGCAGTGAGAAGTCTGCGCAGCTCACTTCTGGAGGAGACTCCCGGGAGTGCCAGTGTCAGGAGGGCTCTGAATCTTTTCGTCTCTCTCTGAGGATCAGTTTCCCGAGTCTTCTCAGAAATTCCTGAACCCCCTTTCCCGTTGCGGAGCTGAGTGGCATTGTACCCCCGGGAAGCGTCGCAAGAAGTCTTTCTTCCTCTGCTTCCGTTATTGTGTCACACTTGGAGAGAACTGCTATAGCACTGATACTTTTCAGATCTGTTCCGTATTCCAGCAGTTCATTCCGCAGGGTGGACAGCTGCTCACTGGGAGTAACCTCCATATCCGGGGAAAGTACAAACACCAGGATTCTGTTGCGTTCCGCGTGGCGAAGAAATCTGAGCCCCAGCCCCACTCCCCTGCTGGCTCCCTCAATGAGACCCGGGAGATCGGCCACAACATAACTGAATCCATCAGTGAACTTTACAACGCCAAGTGAAGGGCTGAGAGTAGTAAAAGGGTATCCCGCAACCTTTGGTCTGGCAGCGCTGATCCTGGAAACCAGGGTTGACTTGCCGGCATTGGGAAATCCCACCAGACCCGCGTCAGCCATCAGCTTCAGCTCAAATCGGAGTTTAAACTCTTCCCCGGGTTTACCCTTTGTACGTATCCTCGGGGTTCTTCTCTCCGGAGTAGCGAAATTGGCGTTTCCAAGGCCGTGTTCACCGCCTCTGGCGATGAGTATCCGCTGACCGTGTTCTGTCATGTCCGCGAGCAGAGCATCGGTATCAAAATTGTAAACCTCTGTGCCCGGTGGAACATACAGGACAAGATCCTTCCCCCTGGCTCCGGTCATGTCATTCTTTCCTCCGGAGACACCCTTCTCGGCGCGAAAGATGGAACCATTGGTAAAATCCACAAGGGTGGCAAGCTTACGGTTGACTTCAAGCCACACATGCCCGCCTCTGCCTCCATCCCCGCCACTGGGACCTCCTTTGGGCACATAGGCCTCTCTCCTGAACGCCACGATGCCATCGCCCCCTTTACCGGCTCTGACAATAATTACGACCCTGTCAAGAAATCTACCCTCCACTGAAATGCCTTTCTAGCCGGGAGGGGACGCCTGAAAAGCGCCCCCTCTTCGGTATATGCAGTTACCACACAGCATGTCACTGTGAGTAGCGGTTAACCCTGTCAATCTTTTCCTCGCAGAGACTGATAGCGTTCCGTGCCGCCGCTACCATGTTCTGTGCCTGGCTTGCTCTGTAACCTGTTACCTGATTGAGGAATGAAATGGCTGAATTGAGTTCGCTTATTGCACCCTCCCAGGTGGAAACATTAGAAGAAACAAGCTCGCTTACTCTGGCTTTTGAGCTTCCACTCTGGTAGTAGAACGCGCCCACCATGTAGTTGGCCACAGGATCCCCGGGGTAAGCACTGTGAAGCCTGTTGAAAACAGTCTGCATGGAACTGCGCTGTCCACTGTCCCTGTACACTGTAGCCAGCAGCAGGTAGGCCTGCCTGCTTCCGCTTGAGGCGATAATGCCGTTCAACCTGTTAACAGCGTCAGTAGTTCTTCCGGCTTTAGCCTCGTACTGAGCGACAAAAAGAGCCAGATCGGTGTCATCAGGATCAGTCTCCAGCACCAGAATGGCATTGTCAGCCGCTGAGCCGTAGTCCCTGATTTCAGAGTAAGCGGATGCCAGTTTCAGGCGGAGATTAGTGTAATCAGGACGGACATCAAGAATAGCCTCGATGTGAGGAATAGCTTCAGTGTAGTTCCCCATCTCCGCGTAAAGCAGACCAAGAGCATACCTGGCCTGAAGGTTATCGGGGTTGGCAGCCAGAGCAGACTCAAAGCTTGCAATTGCAGCATCAGTCATGCCAAGAGCAGTGTAAGCACTGGCGAGCCCTGAATAAGCTGCAGTGTTATCGGGGTCAGCGGCAATGGCCTGATCAAAATAGTCTTTCGCAGTTTCGTAGCTCTCATTCTTGAGGGCCACATTGCCAAGACCGCTCATGGCAAGTGAGTTCTGCGGATCAATGCTTAAAACCTGATGGTACATGATTTCGGCTCTTGCAACTGAGTCAACATCGCTCTTAAGGTAAATAACCGCAAGTTCGTTCATTGCCTCAATATGCCCGGCATCAACATCAAGAACCTGAAGATATGAAGTAATAGCGCTGTTCCATGAACCGTTGGCACTGTGATATCTGGCCATATTCAGGGATTCATCGGCCCTTGCTCCCACCTGACCGTTGATCTCGGAGACAATGGTCTCCGCAAGATCTCTCACCGGATCTGTATTCTTCAGAACCATGGACGGGGCTGGAGAAATGGTGTTGTTGCTGGAAACCACAACAATGTTCCAGAGAACCTGGTACTGTTCTCCACCGCCTGGAACCACGAATCCGAATACTATCAGGTCAGCACCCATTCCAGTTCCGGCTTCAATAATCATCTCGGGTGGAACACCGTACTGGAACTGATTCGGATCAAATCCGATATCTTCAAAGGCATTGTCAAGATCGTTCTCACTTATCAGTGCAAAATCCTCGCTGGAATCAAGATAGTCCATGAGGAAATCACTGAGTTTCCCGCTGATCCAGCGTGAGTCATCATCGCTGTATCCAAAGGGAATTATGCCAACCGCTGTTTCATCGCCGGAGCTTCCCGCAAGGGCAGTAGAGCAGGCCAGCATAAGCAGTGCTGACAATAACACAGTAATTTTCTTCAATTCTTTCTCCTCTCAGGGGAATTACATTTAATCTCACTATTAAGCTGCCGAATATGTTCATCCCGTTCAATTTCTGCAAGCCAGATAAAATTCCTCTCCTCTGTTCCGTCGCGTCTGAAACTGTGCAGGCTGAAGGATTCGAATGTGCATTCGTCTATGTCTATCAGCCGGAATTCTTCACTGCACACTCTCCTGGCTCTTCTGAAGGCACTTTTCCTGAGGTCAAGTCTGCCGGAAGGGTGTCCCGACTCGCCGGCGGGATCTCCGGAAAGCACTGCTTCACGAACTTCGTCTCCCACCACATAACATTCGCCGCATATGCATGGACCTGTTATGAGCCACCGAAGCGGCTGATCAACTGCTGTAATGAGGTTTTCTACAATCCCACTGGCAAGTCCCCGCCAGCCTGCATGAGCTGCTCCAATGCAGTCATCCCATAAGGCAAACACAGGAAGACAGTCTGCCACCCTGAGAGCGGGGATTCCATGCCTCCGACCCATGATCATTCCATCTGCGCTCTCGCCCCCCCCAGGGTCAATTACTATCCTGTTGCTGTGGATCTGATCAAGAAAAACAGCGTTCTCGGGAACCGGGTCCGGTTTCCCGTCTGACCCGCAGAGTCCAATATACATATCAGTTCCTGGAATGATAACCATGCACGTCCTCCCGCTTTCCTGTGATACTTCAGGAACGACCGGCTTGTTCCGTAAGGAATTTCATAGCGCCTTCAAAGCTTTCTCTTTTGAAAGGAGGCATGGATGCCAGGAGCATTTTTGCGTAGCCGGATGTTCCCATACGACGATCCAGAATGAAAACCGCGCCGGTGTCTGAATCTGAACGGATAAGTCGTCCTGCTCCCTGTTTCAGTCTGATAGCGGCTTCAGGAAGCATCAAACGGGAAAAACTGCTTTCCCCCCGCTCCTCAAGAGCTGTCATCCTTGCCCTGGTCAGTGGATGGCCCGGACTGGGAAAAGGTATTCTGTCGATAATCAATGAATGAAGAAGTTTTCCAGGAAGGTCAACACCCTCCCAGAAACTCGCAGTACCCAGGATCACAGCCCTTGGGTCTTCTCTGAATTTCTCCAGAATGGCAGAGCGATTCATCTTTCCCTGCACCAGCAGAGGAATTCCTTCAAGGGGATTTTTTTCCGCGACCGCACAGCAAAGTTCCATATTACGGTAGCTGGTAAACAGAATCATAGTTCGACCATCAAGAATCGCTGACGTTTCACGGGCAATCTTCCAGGCACGTTCAGCAATCATCAGATGGTCATTCTGCCCGGGCAGATTGTCTGGAAGAACAAGTACAGACTGCTTCGCGTAATTAAAAGGGCTGGGAAAAATACGTCTTTCCGCTTCCTGCGGCACTCCCAGTCTGGAGTCGGAGTACGAAAAGGAATCCCCGGCGGCGAGAGTAGCGCTTGTAAGAAGAACCGAGGGAAAACTGCTGTAAAGTGTCTCACGAAGAAGTGTGCCGGGATGAACAGGAACACAGCGCAGTATAAAGTGTTTTCTGTTTTTCTCTGTGTAACAGCACCAGTTTGCCGAATCCACCCGGGTAAGAGAAAGAATGGATCGCTCAAGGTTCTGAAGTGTTTGTGAAGCTCCCGCAAGGTCTTCTTCACCTGCTATCTCCTTGCGAAAGGACAAAGCAGCGTCTGCAATACTCTGCAGATCGGGCAAAATATCATTCAGCTCTACCTCTCCGTCTTTTCCCGCAAATACAGACAATTCGGAAATCTGCGCGGCGATAAGACGGGTCTTGTCCAGAAGAAAGGTCTTTTTCTCTGGATTGCGACCGCTGAGAATTATGGAATCAAACACACTGTTCAGCATTGGTTCCGAGAGGGAATAGCCCAGACTGGATGACGCGGCTTTATCAAGATTGTGGGCTTCATCAACAACAAGAAACCAGGCATCAGGAATCAAATCACCGGAGTCAAGACCACAGAGGAGAAGGTGATGATTAACCACAAGGATACGGGCCTTCCTTGCTTTGTTTCTGGCGCTGTAGTAATAACAACGGTGCATTTCAGAACATTTGTTACCGAGACAATCCAGACCGTCACCGGCTATTTTCCTTTTCTTGTCACTGCTGATCTTTTTATCAGACAGCGAAAGATCTCCATTGCCTGCTTTCACCCATTCGCTTATCTCAGGAGCTACCGCGCTCCCCCACTCAAACCATTTTCTAAGGCACAGGTAATTCGATCTGCCCTTAAGAACCGCTGCATCAATGGTCTCTCCCAGAATCTTTCCCACCATGGGAATATCTTTGCTGATCAGTTGATCTTGAAGAGTAAGAGTTGCGGTTGAGACTACACAGGCCTGACCGGAAAGAACCGCCGGGATAAGGTACGCAAAACTTTTCCCGACGCCGGTGCCGGCTTCCAGTACAGATATTCCTTCCAGCTCAACAAGATCCGATACGGAAGCAGCCATATCAACCTGTTCGCGGCGAACTGTGTAATTCGGGATTACAGACGCCGCGCTGCCGTCTTCAAACGCTGCCACTACCCTCTCTGAAAGAGTCAAATCAATCTCCTTGCCGCGGGCTTTATGTCCTTTATGACAAGCTGTACCGCGTCTCTTCCTCGCCAGGTATCGGCGGAAAGCGTAAACGCGATATCGAGCATGCGGTTGAGTTCCGATGTTCTGTGCCCCAGTCCAAAACCTATTCCCCTTAGAGTTTCTGCTCCCTGCTGAAAAGACACCTGAAGATGTTTCCCATCCTGACCGACTGATCTGAAAGACGCAGGATACACCCCTCGCGCTATCCAGACAGGCTCAGGATTACCTTCACCGAATGGACCCAGTTCCTCGAGGGCATGAAGAACACTGCTGTTGCACTTTTCGGAGTCAAGCCCTCCGTCAATGTACAGAACAGGAACAGGCGCCTCCCGGTACAGAGACTTTGCAAAAGACTCCACAAATAATTTGAATTCGTGGTACATGCTCTTGTCAATCGAAAATCCGGCAGCCTGCTCATGTCCCCCGAACTTTAGCAGCAAGCCTTCTTCCATCGCTCTGAGAACAATGGGATAAACCGGCATTCCATGAACTCCTCTGGCACTTCCCCGGCCAGTTGCGCCGTCCCATGCAATGAGAATTACCGGCCTGTTCAGCTGGCGAGCCAGCCTGGAAGCCGAGATTCCTATAACCCCGGGATGCCAGAGATCCGAGGCTGCGACTGCCACCCGGGCATCAGTATTGTCCAGTAATACGCTGGCCTCGGTAAATACTCTGGAATCAAGATTTCTTCTTTTTTTATTGACTTTCTCAAGTGCGGAGGCCATTTCCTCCGCAAGTCTCGGCTCGGTTTCCAGTAGAAGATTCACAGCCCCGTTCGCATGTGCCAACCTGCCGGAAGAGTTGATTACCGGACCCAGTCCAAACCCTATATCCCTTGCGGTAAGCTCAAGTTGTTTCACTCCTGAAGCTCTCATAAGAGCCTGAATCCCCGCTGACGGGTTTGATCTGAGGGCCTTAAGACCCCGTTTCACCAGAATCCTGTTATCTCCGGTCAGACTTACCATGTCGCAAACCGTTCCAATGGAAACAAGGTCCGGCTCAAGTTCAGGAATATCCCCGGAGCCCATCCTCTCAGCCAGTCCCCGAAGAACAAAGTGAATG
Source organism: Candidatus Sabulitectum sp. (assembly GCA_021107435.1). Taxonomy (GTDB): domain Bacteria; phylum Fermentibacterota; class Fermentibacteria; order Fermentibacterales; family JCC-6; genus Sabulitectum. The sequence goes on from JAIOSV010000116.1 coordinate 46,202, forward strand.
ACACCTGCTCCGGAAAGGTATCTCCATGGACTATTGCCTTCTCCGGAAAGCTCGGGGTCTACCAGAGCATCAGCGTCGGGAAGAATTTCCGAAGGTTTATGGTGATCTGTAATTACAACCTTCACACCGGCCTTCCGGAGAGCGGCGACTTCTTCCATTGCAGTTATTCCGCAATCTACAGTAACCACCGCGCCGGCACCGCTTTCAATACATTTTCTCACCGCAGTTTCACCCAGACCGTACCCTTCCCTGAAGCGGCACGGTATATAGAATTGCGCCGTTCCACCAAGGGCTCTTATCACACGAATTGCTGTAGCGGTAGCAGTAATACCATCGGCATCAAAATCACCATGAACAAGAATCATTTCGCGATTCCTGATGGCCTTCTCAAGAATAAGGGAGGCTTTATCAGCACCGGGCAAAGCGTTCCATGGAGAGAATCCGCTGTAATCAGAGCGAACAAACTCAGATCCAAAACCTCGTCTTTTAAGTACAGCCTCCACCGGGTCAGGAAATCCCATATACTCGTAACGTGAGTTTTCTTCTCCGTGTATCTTGGGTCTTGGCAGCCATTTATACTTCAATTTACTCTCCACTGTGGTATCCGGTCGGGCTGTAAGCCGGGTCCTGTCCTGTTGGAAAACAGTGACGGCCATCCATCTTGGGTGCTCGTTACCGAACACCTCCAGCGGCCAACCCGAAGAGCTTAAAGGACGAGCCGCCCTCCAGCCCCCGGAGGGGGGCTGCTCTTCCTATTCGGCCTTGCACCGGACGGGGTTTGCCTGCTTTTCACCCTTGAGACCGGAAACCGGTTCAGGTATCGTTTCTGTGGCACTGTCCCTGCATTACTGCACCAGGGATTTCCCCTGCGTCCTGCCCTGTGGAGCCCGGACTTTCCTCGAAACCACATGGGATCCCGCGACCGTCCACCCGGCCGGATACTCTCTATACTACACTACCTAAAAAGAACTGTCAGTAGTCCAGACAACATAGCTGCCGCAAAGTGGACATATATAAGTTTTTCCACCCTTGATTTCACCGGCGCTCTGTGGAGGTATTTTTGTAAGACAGCCTCCGCAGGAACCGTTCTTTATGCCCGTTACGACTTCTCTGTGTCCGGCGCTTCTTGACTTCTCATACATCTTCAGCTGCTTCTGGTCCACTTTTGCGGCGATCTCAGCCCGTCGAACCTGAGAAACAGCGAGACTGCTCTCAATCTCTTTGAGTTTCTCCCTGAGACTTTCTTCCCTGATCGCGGATCTTTTCACAGCTCGATCACGCTCTTTCAATGCTCTTTCAAGAACCTGCGAAGCCTCATCTTCCTCGTACATCGCTTCAATGATCATGTTGTCAATCTGGTCATTCATTTTCTCAGTATGGGAAATCTGCTTGAGCATGGCGGTATATTCGGAATTGGATTTCAATGAAATAAGCCTGCTCTTGTAATCAGTCACCCTGGTGACATTGTCAGCACGATCACCCGCGAGTTTTTTCTGCTTTCCCCTGATACTATCCAAATTGTCTCTGAACAAATTGAATCTTGCTTCGTGCCCCTCGGTATCCTTTCGGTGTATCTTAATCTCCTGCGGAATTGACTCCAGATCCGCCTTCAATCTGTCAATATCCCGATCGCAGTCCTGAAGATCAAGAAGACGTGCTATGAATTCTTCCATTATACAACCGTCCGATCTCAATGAATACAGAAAAGCGGACACCATGAGGTGTCCGCTTTTCTGGTGGGCGGGACAGGGATCGAACCTGCGACCCCAAACGTGTGAAGCTTGTGCTCTACCAACTGAGCTACCCGCCCTTCAAGTAAAAGCCAAATGGTGGGCCCACCTGGACTCGAACCAGGGACCGACCGGTTATGAGCCGGTGGCTCTAGCCAACTGAGCTATGGGCCCTTTGAAGGCGAAATTTACCCGGTTTCGGCCATTTTGTCAAGGTTGCCGAAGGGCGAGTCATGAATTACATTCCAGCTTCGTGCCGGAGTGGCGGAATGGCAGACGCGACGGACTCAAAATCCGTTACCTTTCGAGGTGTGAGGGTTCAAGTCCCTCCTCCGGTACCATATCATTACGAACTTTATTGACACCACTTCCCTGATGAAACAACATATCAGCATGGCATTTTAGAAAAAGAATCTCCTACCAATGGAATATCTTCTGAATTGCAGGATGTCCGTAGTCTGCTTCACCCGTATAAGCAATGAGATTCGGCAGAATCACAGAGGTTCCACCGCTGTGGGTATGTCCGCAGAGAACAGTCATTCGTTTGTCCGGATGCTTTTTCATTTCTTCAACCAGCACTTCCCCCGCAGCCATACATGAGAAGAACGGAAGCCAGTGGGAATCACAGTAGTCTCCTTCGTGCCATGCCGCCTCAGCAAATGGAGGAATGTGTGTCACTACCACAACATGGTCAGCCAGCTGAAGAGCTTCAGGCAAAACCGTGCGGAAATGCTCTGCGGCTTCATCCCCAAGCTGCTGAAGTTCGCTGAAAAGTTGATTGCTGGAAAGCCCGGACAGTTCGGAGATCAAAAGAAAATCATTCAGTCTAACCGGGGAATTGTGATAATCGCCATAACCCGCGTCTCCCCAGCCATCGTGCCCTATAAGAGAAATGCCCGGGTTCAAATTGACAACACCGCTGATATTCAGCCAGTTCAAATGATGTGATTTCTTAACCATGCCTGTTACGGCAGCCCTTACGCCGGAGATGGAACCGCTGTAGTAGTCGTGATTGCCAAGAACAAAGTAGATTGGCACTTGAAGCTCCTGCTCCATCCGCAAAAGAAACTCTTCCACAGTTGGAGCCTGTGCAATATCGCCCGATATGAGAACGGCATCTGCGTTCTTTTTGCGTAACTCCGCCATAAAGCCTGTGAATCCTGAGTCATCCAAGAATTCAAAGTGGATATCGGTCAACCACAGAGTCTTCACACTGATTGTTTCTCAGCCGCTGACCTGGGAAACCGCTGAGGCAAGAAGGTTGATACTCAGGGGAGGAGCAACTTTTACGACTTTCAAATCACCGCTGTAATCAAATTCATCATCAGTCACCAGCACAAGACCAATTCCTGCATCATCCAGTTCACCGGCCAGATCAAGAAGATCAGGATCATCAGTAAATTCTTCGCAAACCACAAAATTGAATCTTCCCGGGTTTTCGTCGAATATTATTCTGGCGCTTGACGGTGATTCCATTTCTGTGACACGAAAACCTATCATCTCCAGCATTTCTTTTCCTGAATTTCTCGCGGATGCGCTGGAAGCAATGTAAAGAACCGTTCTTCTCATTCCTGAACTCAACTGGGTTGATATTGCCCTGATTGTTTTTCTTTCCTCATTCTCCGGAGGAAAGACTATTAGAATCTGACCTCCCGGATCCGCATACATTTTAAGTGGTCTGCAATCTTTAAGTTCAAGGGTTTTTTCCCCGCCGTTTCTGGAAAGAATAATTGAGTTCTCCACCACTCTTGCCGCGTCTACAGGAGAAAACACATCAGATGCGGATACTCCTGAAAGAGCTTTTTCTCTGATTCCATCCGGAAGCCCGCCACCAACCTCCACCACTTGAAGATCCCTTTCAAGCGCTCCACCTGTAATGCTGGCAAAAATGTAAGCAGTTTTCGTCTCGGAAAGTGCTCTCTTAAAAAGGTCAAAGCTGGCCTCAGCGGTTCTGCTTCCCCCAATTAGAGTTGAATCTATCGAGAGAATCACATCAGCGTTCCGGCCACTCAAACGCACTCTGCGCTGAAGCAGAAGAACCGGAATGGAAACTCCACTGGAGTCCTTGATATGACCCCGTACGGGATTTCCAGGTGAGGCAATTGTGGAATCACTGTTCGCATCCATAGAAAGGCCAACCGACTTCAATGTTTTTCCTATTAAAGTGAATCTCTGTACGCCAAAAAGATCCAGAGCATAGTCATTCAACTCTAGAATAACACCCTCATCGGAATCCAGCACTATCAAGGCACACGGAAGATTCCTCAGAATTATGTTCTGCCCTTCGGGATCAGGCAGGAAAGCAGAAAGCTGAGGTTCATCAGAGATACGCAACTTGGCAAGAAGCTCCCGTACCGTTTCGCTCATTTAGCGCCTTTCAAAAATGGATGATCAGTCAATTGTTTCTCCGTTTTTCATCCGCGTCAAGTCCCTTGATGCAAGAGAGCGAACAGCAAGGGCAGCTGAAGCAGCCACTGCCCTTCTGTCCCCCCTTAAAAAGGATTTCAGCAAACACCCCGGAGAAACGCCTCCCCGGCGTGACACCCATCCCAGAAAGGCAGTGAGAGCCGATGTACCAATCTGCTGCCCCGAATCAATCCTGCTTGCTACTCTTGCGATGCATGACATGTCAGCGGCAAGCTCTCTGCTGTCCAGGAGAATCACAAGTCTTCGAAACATATCCCCGGAAAAACTGCCAAGACAGTTCCTCAGTTCCGAAGTGGTAGAATAACTGAAGTCCAGGGAAAAACCCTCAAAGAATCTCAGAGCGGCGGTTGTTGACATATCATTGCCTGCAAGTGACCTGACCGCGATAGTTTCAAGTTTCCTTAAGTTCTCATGGCTCATACCTGTCAAATTGAGAACACCGGGAATAACCCCGTCCCGCCTGATGACTTCCTTTGCCGCCGCGTCAGTTCCAACTGAACAGAGAGCTTTGTACGCCTCTTCCATGGGAAAATATCCCGCTGAATTGCAAAGCCCTGCCAGGAATCCCGCTTCTTCCGCTGGACCAAGCAGAGAAATACCATCCAGGGCAGCTCTTCTCTCCTTCGAGGTATTTATTCTTAAACCGGAAGCATTGCCTGCAGCTCTGCTCCTCAGCAAATGAAGACCATCATGCCAGCCCGCGTATCCAATTCCGCGAAGAACCGCTCTGCGAACCCAGGTTGAGCTGTCTTCAAGCATAGGTGCTATCACCCGACCGGATTCCCTCCCCATGGAAATTACAAGACCCTCAACCGATCTGGTGCGGACATGAGGATTGGAATCGGAGAGAGCATTCAGAAGAAGCTCTGTACATCGGTTGTTACCTATGTACCCGAGAGCCAGAGCCGCGCTCTTCCTGAGGTTCCAGCTGTAATCACCTTTGAGTATCAGTGCCAGAGAGGGTACTGCCCCTTCCTCCCTGAGAACACCGCAGGCCTCAATAAGCACCTTTGTGCGGGCAACCGGGTATCCAAGTTCCAAAACCTGTTCAAGAACAGGAAAGACAGTTTCCGCCGTCTGTTCACCCTTGAGGAGTTTCTTGGTCCGCCCGGCTTTTCTTGCCATTGATTCCACAGAGATATCCTCTTCCGTTGATTCGGTGAATACCACTGAAATATCAAGAAGAGGAAGGAATTTGTAACTGCCTTCCCGGTCAAATGTTTCTATACCGCCCAATTCTCTGTCCCGTGATGTGTAAAAGCCCGGCACGATGCTCCTGAATCTCTGGCGAGCGTTCTCAATGCCGATTCTGAAACCTCTGCCGTTTCCAGCGCAGATGAAATCATCTCCTCCTATGTGTCCAACAAAATATTCCGGAATGGATTCCTCCAGTATCTGACCCAGTCGGCGGATTACCGAGTCTCCCAGAGCAAATCCATAGTAGTCGTTGAAAGGTTTGAAATCAACTATGTCCACGTAAGCCGCGGTACCTCCACCGCGAATCACCGTTTCTTCAAGGGCTGTCTTAATTGACAGATTGCCCGGCAGACCTGTAAGCGAATTACGATCCATTATCGGCCTGTTCGGGAATAAGATGAGCAAGTATCATTTCAGATGTGACCAGGCTGACAGGCTGACGATTGTCATCCATAAGAACCGCGGCTCCCGCACCGGATCGCCAGAGTTCTGAAAGCACCTTCAACGGTGCCGTTCGTCCGTCAAAGTAGGGAAGCCCAACAGATATCCTTGTGATTGAACCCTCTCCATTCCATCTGACAAGAAAAGAGCTTTTCACCGCACCAGACAGAGTCACTCCCAATTCTTCCCAGACAAGAATCAGGTCTTCTCCCGAGTTGAGAAGTACTTCAACTGCTTCGTTTTTATCAATCCCGGAATCTACTCCGGGAAAATCGGTGAGTTTTATTGAATACGTGCTCACCGGAGTTTCAGCCATACTAATTACAGAAGAGGCAAGCCTGCCCTTCCTGCCGCCGGAAGAGAGAAGAAGACCTCGTACCTCCGCTCTGCTCTCAAAGAATCTTTCGCTGGAGCCGGAACCCGCGACCAGATTGGAAATAGCAGTGGCCGCCGCAATCAGCGGATACATAATCGTTCGAAAGAAGTAGAGGAATGGAGCCGAGGCAACAGACAGCCGATTGCTTCTGAAGAGGGCCAGCTGTTTGGGTATTATCTCGGAAAACAAAAGGAGAAACAGTGCGGTTCCAAAGACGAACAGCACCGCCCAGGAATCTCCCATCTCAGCACCCCATCTGTGACTGATACTTGAAGTAAGTACCACACCGACATTCGTGCCCACGAGCGTGGTTGCCAGGTAGCGGGAAGGCTTCTCCATAAACCAGAGAGCTCTGGCCCCTCTTTTTCCTCTACCCGCAACCTGAATCCTACCCGCCGCGGAGAAGGCCGTTTCTGATCCGCTGCAAAATGCCGCAAGTGCACATGCCCCGAGAAAGACAAGGAAACTTATCATGATTTCTCTGTCCTCTCCACCATAATTCTCTCCAGGGAATTAGCATGAACCTCAATTATCCTGAATGTAAAACCCGAGTGTTCTATTACTTCACCCCTGGCGGGAAGTCTGCCAGTGACTTCCTGAAGTAAACCTCCGCAAGACTCCGCGTACCTGGCGGAAAGACTTTCCGAGTTCATCAGAGTTGCCAGTGTGTCCACAGGAAGACTGGCCGGAATAAGAAAACCGTGTCCGCTGCGATTTACACCTTCCGGCAGTGGAACACCGGCAGAACCGGCGAAAACAGCTCTTTCCAGTATATCCGCCACGGAGATTATTCCGGTCCAGTCACCGTATTCGTCAACAACCGCTCCCATTCGGCAACCGAATGCCCTTAAATCAGATAGCACCCTGTTTAATCGTGCGGACTCCGGGAAAAAGGGGACTTCACGAATAGTGAACTTATCCTTTCCCAGAAGATCTCTCACATCAACCACTCCAGTCATCAGACCTGTAGAATGATCAATATACGGATAAGCAGTGTGAAAACTTTTCGCGGCTTCCTCTTTCAGCGTGTCAATACTCCAGTCTGACATAAGAAAATGAACCTTCTCCCTGGGAACCATCGCGGATACACAATGCCTCTCATCCAGTTCAAGAATAGCAACGGCTGTTGCGGCCTCTCCGCCCAGAATTCCTTCATCCCGAGCCATTTCCATAAGGATGTACAGCTCCGCCGTCATATAGCTGTCGGCCCCTTCTCTGCCTGGAAAAAACCTGTCCGCGAATTCCGCGGGGTGTGTCAGAAGTTTCGCGGCTGGAGACAAAAGCCGCAGTGCCAAACCCATAATACGGGCTGAGGCTTCTACCCATTCTCTGTTCCTTCTCCTTGCCAGAGTTTTCGGGCTGATTTCACCCAGAACAAGAAGAAGAAATGTCATAACAAGAACGCCGATTCCCAATCCAAGTGTTCCTGGAATCAGATCAGCGGTGATACCGGCAGCAAGGGACGATGCGGCCACATTTACAAAAGTATTACCAAGAAGAATGGAAGTCAGCAGTCTGCCCGGATCAATAAGGAGCTTCAGCGCGCGGCGCCCCCTTGCAGTAGCGGACATTCTCTCTTTCTGAAGCTGATTCAAGCTGAAACAGGCAGTTTCAGTACCGCTGAAGAAAGCAGAAATCAGGAAAAGTATCGCGAGATATGCGTATTTCAGCGCAGCCTCACCCCCGCAGTGGCTTCCGTCTCCTCTTCGCCGTCCATGTGAAAATCTCTGAGCCAGGTTTTATCAAAGTAGGTTCTGCTTGAATAAACAGGCTCAATATTAATGGAAAGGGTGTATTCACCAACATAGACATTCTGTCCCTGCAGAGTTGTGCCATCCCACTCCAGGTTGAAATATCCCGGTGATCTCCGCCCTGAGTAAAGACTCCTTGCAATGGAGCCATCCGCACAGTAGATGTTCACAATCATAGTTGCTTTTTCTGTGAGCCTTCCTGAAACAGCGCATCCACTCCCATCGCTTGAGAAATTCAAATCGTGAATATCTGAACCAACCCAGAAATATCGGGCACCTGAACTTTCACTGACAAATATCTGACCGAACCTGTCCCATATGGCAAGACCTGTGGGATTCAAGAACTGGTCATCGGCATCACCATATCCCTGGCCCCAGCTGTCCAGATATATCAGTTCCGGATCAAACTTGTGTATCCTGCAGCCAATCGAGTCTGTAACCCAGACATTACCATGGTAGTCCAACTCCACAAAACTAAAGAAACTGCCACCGCACTCGGAAAGACCTGCAGTAGCAACAATTGAACCATCTTCAAATTTGGTTAAAACAGTCCCATTGTCTGTTATAACTACCTGACATGCTGAATGACCGTTGCTATACTCTCCGTAACCGGTAGCTGCGACACCTCTTGGTGAATTCACCTGTAGCACAATCGGACTTTGATCACTGGCCGAGGAGTACCTGGAAAGTGTTCCTGCTGCTCTGTCTGTAACCCAGATATATCTACCGTCCAGCGCGACATCCCACGGCTCGGTAAACCCTTCGATGAATGAGTCCGGAGATATCCGCTGCCCGGATCTTTTCAAAACTGCCACACGGTGATTCCCAGTATCAGCCACATAAACCGTTCCGGATGTTGTAGCGGCGATACCATGGGGAGAAGAAAGCTCATCCGATCCGCTTCCCTCCCCTCCGTAAAACCCGAGAGCATACATGGACGCATTGTAAATAACATGCCCTGAGCCACTGTTCACCCCGTAAACCGCAAGCTCATCGTCATCACCTGGATCCGATGTATCCCATGAATCGGGAAGCACCGCCACAATCCCCTGTGGATCATCAAATTGCAGCATACCACCCAGCAGCATACTCAGCTGATCCTGACCGGCTCGGTAAATCCCCATGCAATGTCCGTACGGGGGATAAACAATAGTTGTGTTTTCATTGTGATCCGTTGTAAAACCGGAACCAAGCATCATCGCTATCAGAAAGAGGTTCATCATCTTATCCTTCCGTATATCCAGGCGGAACGCTGCACTTTCTTTGCATAAATTCTTGTTTCTCTGTAGGTAATCTGCTCAATATAAAGTTCCTGGTCGCAGTTATCGAATCCGTGCATATCAATCCACCGTGACGCATTGCCCGGACCGGCGTTGTACGCAGCCAGGAAAAGAGCGGGATGACTGTATCTTCTGGCCTGGGAGTTTATGTAGAGACTGCCGTAAAGCACCGAGTACTCCGGGTGAAAAAACTCTTCCGGCGATAATCTGGGAAGGCCGTTCCACCTTGCAACATCACCTGCCGTGCCGGGCATGAGCTGTATCAGCCCGGCCGCCCCTGCGCTGGATATCACAAACCTGTTGAAATAACTTTCTTCCCGCATGATTCCTTCCACATAAGAGGCATCCAGTGTCATAGTATCAGTAACTGCACTCACCAGTTCCCTGTAAGGTGAGGGGAAATACCACCCCAGCAGGCTGTCAGGAAGAATACCCCTGTGGCTCTCTCTGTATTCCGTGTCCATGGATCTCATCGCGGCAATAGCCCGGCCGTGCTCTCCCAGTATGCCGAGGGCTACCGCACGAATACCCGGATCACCTTCTCTGCCGGCAAAAAGCACTTCCACTGCGATTGTACCATAGCCAAGACTGAACAGTTCCGCTGCCAGAGACAGTATACGATTGTCTCTGATAACGGGACTTGCAACTGAAAGAGAAAGATCACAGGGAATTCCAAGCCTTTCAGCAGCGAGCATTCCATAAAACTCCCAGGGATGCTCCCGGGCCACCTGTTGCAGCAATTCAATACGGAAACCTTCATTGCCCTGTCTTGCCGCATATCTGGCCCGCCAGAAAAGCATCTCATCTACCCAGTGACTGTACGGAAACAGCTCGCAGCCTGCCTGCCACAAAGAATCACCAACATTGCCTTGACCGTTCATGTAAAGACAGAATCCGCCCCGCCAGTGCCCTCTGGCATCACCATCCCATGCTCCAGCGGATCGAAGACTGGCCAGATACGCTTCAGCTGCCTCTGCCCAGTTCTGCTCACTGTCAAAATACTTGCCGGCAAGATAAGAGGCTTCCCGTGCAGTGGGATGAGATGGAAACTCCTGGGCAAACCTGTAATAAGCCCTGAATGCGGCAGTGTTCTGCTGCCTTGCGCGCAAAGATCTAGCATAGAACAAAGCAGCTCTTGCCCGCAGTTCAACCGAGGCACCCGAGGGAATTGAATCACAAAAAGCTTCCAGCTCCGTGTATCTGTTCGCGCTTCGCAACTGGGCCATTAGAACTCCGGAAGAAAATGAAGGATCATTGCGTGAATCAGCAATAGCGAATGCAATCCGGCTGTATCCGCAGGCCATAAGAATATCGGCAACTTCCCAGTCGACCATATCAGGCCATCTTGATGCAATTACACTTGCAGCGGTATTCTCCGCGGATGTTCCAATAAGTCCGTGCCAGTACGAGTAATCACCGACCCCCTGAAACTTCATCCTGAGAGCCTGCAAACGTATACTGGAATCACTGTTGCCTGACGGGTTAAAACTCTTCAGCGCGTCGGTCCACCAGCTCCCTGAAGAAGTGTAAGTTGCTTCAAGTTCACTCAGCACGCGTGTCCCGACAGTAACGGGAAGATAGCGGACATCGGAAGCAGCCAGTTGAAGCTGGCCTGTTGTAATACCCTCCGGAGCCAGAAGAAGCCTCGCGGCTCTTTCGCCCAGATGTGTTGGAACAGGAAAAGATGAAACAAAAGGCATAATTTCAAGACTGTCCCTGTAAAGCCATCCCATAAGAAGAATATCCCCCGCAGGAACCAGTTCCACTGCCTGCTGCTGTTCTCTGTTCAGATCAAGAACAGAAATTTTCCATCCGGTGAGATCTCCCCAGCCATTCCTCTGAAGGCTGTCAAGCACAGCAATGCACCGCGCAGTCATTCCCCGTCCATTGTAAGCCCCCACAAATCTCCAGAGAATATCCATTCTTCCGTACTCCGAGGGATCTATTCTCCTCAAAGCCCTTACCGCCTGATCCTGAACTCCGTTCTGCAACAGAGAATCAACCTCAAAAAATGGAGATGGGGAATCAACCGCTTCAGGGGCTCTGACAGTTGTGTCGTCATTCACCACACGGCAGGCTGAAAACAGTAGAAACAGGACAAAGAGAGCAGTTCTTTTCATAACTAATGCCTGAAATGTCTGGTGTCTGTGAACACCATTGCAATACCGTGTTCATCGCATGCGGCAATCACTTCTTCATCACGAATGGAACCACCGGGCTGAATTATTGCTTTAACTCCAGCCTCAGCAGCTTTGTCGGGACCATCACGGAAAGGGAAAAAGGCATCGCTGGCAAGCACAGAGCAGCAAAGTTCATTGCCTTCCCGCGTTGCTCTGCGCACCGCGAGATCGAGGCTTTCAATTCTGCTTGGCTGTCCTATTCCCACACCAAGTGTTCCACTGCTGTCACCGATTACAATGGCATTGCTCTTAACGCCTTTAACCACTTTCCATGCAAGATCAAGAGCAATAAGCTCTGCGGCTGTGGGTTTTCTTGCTGTAACAACCGTGCACTCGGCGGCATTTTCTACAGCGAGATCCGGTTCCTGCACCAGCAATCCACCCGTTATTGATCTGAGGAGCAATCCTCTGTCAGCGGCAATGGGCATTCTCAGTATTCTCAGATTCTTCCTCTTTCGCAACCGGGCAAGTGCGCCCTCTTCAAACTCAGGAGCTATGACTATCTCAAGGAAAATGCCTTTCAGTTCCTTCACCAGTTCCAGATCCACAACAGATGTACAGGCAAGAATGCCTCCGTAAGGTGATATCCTGTCTGCTCTGAAAGCATTCAAAAAAGCCTCTCTGGCTGTGTTGCCGCAGCCAACACCGCACGGGTTTCCATGCTTTGCCAGAACCACACAAGGTCCGCCGGATATGAAATCCGCTGCGATGGAACAGGCAGCTGAAGCATCCAGATAGTTGTTGTAGCTTAAAGCCTTGCCGCCAAGCACCTCCGCGCTTCCAAAACCCTCTCTGGGCCATGAAAAATGAACAGCGGCTTTCTGGTGAGGATTCTCGCCGTACCGGAGAGCAGGGGCTATTCCCTCTTCAAGCTTAAGTGAAACGCGCAGATCATAGGCTGATGTTATGGAGAAAGTTCTTGATGCCATTTCCCGTCTGAAAAGCTTATCATCCAGCCCCTTCTGAACAGTTTTCAGAACAAAAGGAAAAACATCGCTGCCTGTGGCGCTGATCACATGGTGCCAGTTCTTTGCGGCTCCACGGGCCATTGTCGGGCCTCCAATGTCAACAAGCTCTATTGTTTCTCTGTTAACAGGGTCCATGTCTTCTGCAAGGTAAAACGGGTAGAAGTCCACTGCCACAAGATCAAAAACAGGCTTTCCTTCAAGAAGTCTTGAGTTACGTGCTTCACCGTCCGCGAGGATGGAAGCATGCAACTCTGGGTGCAGTGTTTTCACCCTGCCGCCCAGAATAGAGCTGATACCTGTAAGTTCCTCGGTGCGGCGAACAGCGATTCCGGCTTTTTCAATTGCGTCGGCTGTGCCGCCGGACGCCCATATTTCCCAGCCGATTGCAGCAAGTCCTGCGACGAAATCATCAAGTCCGTCTTTGTTCCAGACACTGACCAGTGCTGTTCTTTTACTGTCTTTCATCAAGCCACCCCCTGGCGTGGTAAAACGGGATCAGTTCTCTCTTGTGAGTACTGGAAGCATGCAGCTGTGTAATCCGCTCTGCGGCCTCAACAGATACATTTCCCGTCCCCCTGGCAAAGTAATTCTTTATTTCGTTGTAGGTAACACCCATTTCATCTTCATCGCTCTGGTTTAACCATAACCCGGCTGAAGGAACTCTTTCAACCATCCACTCAGGCAATTCAAGGTACCGGGCCAGTTCTCTCACTTCATCTTTCCAGAGATCAGCTATTGGCAGAAAATCAGCGGCACCATCTCCCCATTTGGTCCAGTAACCTGTTTTAGTTTCAGACAAGTTCCCGGTTCCAACTACAAGCCTGTTTCCGGAATGAGCGTATTCCATTGTCATTCTAAGTCTGGCTTTAATATTTGCCAGGTTCAGTATATCAGCGGTATCAAGATTCCCGGCAACGGTAAAAACACCCAGAACGCCTGACAAATCAATTTCCTTTACCGAAATGCCCAGGTGCTGAGCAGTTTTGTGGCCATCTCTGGTATCATCAGAAATACTCTCACATGGCATAACCAGACCAAGCACATTTTCAGGCCCGAGAGCCAGAGCGCACAGAGCGGCGGTAACACCGGAGTCAATACCTCCGCTGAGCCCGATAACAACTCCGCTCATGCCGGCTCCGTGAACACGCTCCTTTATCCAGCCTGTTATCCGTTCTGTCAGCTCAGCGTAAACACCCCTGGAAGTCATTCAGCGTCCTCCGGGGCTTCAGCAGGCAGAAGTGAAAGTTTCCTTTCAATTGGATCCGCTTTTTCTACGGAAACGAATATCCCCGCTCCGGGACGCAGATCTGACGGCACAAACCGACTGTACTTTTTCAGTGCTGAAACATGGAGCAAACCTTCCACAGGTACATCAAGCAGGCGAATAAACAGTCCGAAATCGGTTCTGTCACGAACCACTCCCCTGAATACCTGACCTGTTTCCCGTGAGAGGTAAAGAAGAGCCATAAGCTCAGTTGTTGCTCTTTCAGCAGCAGCGGCCCGTCTTTCAAGCTGTGAGCATGTATCTGCAAGTGAGGATATGGGCTCTGGCCGGACAGGAACAGTTCCCTCCTCATAGCATGTAATAGCCTGATGCACCAGCAAGTCGGGATACCTGCGGATAGGACTGGTGAAATGCATGTAGTTTCTAAGGGCCAACCCGTAGTGACCGGAATTCTCAGCGGAGTAAACGGCTTTCTGCATAGACCTTAGAACCGCGTCCCGAATAATTGGATACAGTGGTGTTCCCTCTGCTTCCTTCACCGCTTTTGAAAGAGAGGATGCTCGGGGAGAAAGCTGCCCGGGAACTTTAAATCCGTAAATTGAAAGGGTTCTTCGCAGTTTTTCAGAAGCCTCAGGCGCAGGATCTCCGTGAACTCTGAAAAGCACATCAAGCTCCAGCCAGCGGCAGAATTCAGCAACGGCGCTGTTGGCTTCCACCATGAAGTTCTCAATCATCCTGTGAGATGCATCATCTGATACTCTGCTGAAACCGCATGGAAATCCGTCACCGCTGAATTCAGTTCTGAAGTCGGAAGCACCAAGGTCAACAGCTCCTCTTTTCTCTCGAACTCTGTCAAGAATTTTGTTCAGCGCAGCGAATAACTTGAAGTTTTCGTCAAGAGCAGTATCACCTGAGGATTCGCCGGAAAGAATTGCGAATGCTTCTGTGTAATTGAGTCTCTTGCGGGATCTTATCTGAGAAGAGAAAACACTGAAATCAGTCCGCTTCCCGCTGGAATCGTAGCTGATAAGGACTGTCTTTGTCAGTCTGTCCTGATCCGGCTGCAGTGAACAGGCACTGTTTGACAGTATTTCGGGAATCATGGGTATCACCCTGTCAGGGAGATAAACGCTGGTTCCCCTTTTCATGGCTTCGTTATCCACCAGAGAATTGGGGGGAGCATAGGCGGAAACATCGGCTATATGCACTCCAAGACGGAATCCCCCTTCAGGAAGAGCCTCAATAGATATCGCGTCATCGAAGTCTCTGGCATCCACCGGATCAACAGTCAGAGTATAGACATCCCTGAGATCCTTTCGGGTGCTGTGCGGCACAGGAGAAATGCAGACTGCGTCTGATTCTCGTATAACTTCTCCGGGAAATTCTTCCGGAAGCTCCATGTCTGTACACACAGAATCAATCAGAGCCCCCGGAGAATCCGGCGATCCGATTGATGACAGTGCCCGAACTTTGATTGAACTCTTACCGTATTCTATATCACATCCTATGAGATCACCTTGTCTTATGCTGTTATCACCGGGATCAAGTGGGATGTTTCCATGTATCTTCGGGTCAAGAGGATCCAGAAACCAGTTTTCTCCTCGTTTCCGGGCAATACCCGCAATCCTCTTACGGAAACGCTTCTGGATTTGAATAACTCTGCCGTTGTAGCCACCATTGTGAAGAACAGGCTCCAGGAGGCGAACAATAACCAGATCCCTGTCCAGTGCCCCCTCAGTATTCCTTTTGTCTATTACTACACGCAGAGAATCCGTACCGGCAGCAAAAAGAACAGCTGAGCCATCAGAGCGCATCCTGATTGTTCCGGTCTCCATTCCCAGTGTTTTCAGCGTAGCGAATCTTCCCTTGCCCGCGTGCCAGATCAGCCCTGCTTCCTGCAGCTCCTCCACTGCTCCTGTCTTGTCGGGAACATCAGGAAGTCTGCTGTTTATAGCCTGAATGTTAAGCCTTTCACCCGTGGAAGATAGAAGTTGAAAAACATCTCTGGCGCTACTGCTTAACAACAAGGGTCACCTCTCCTTCATTGTCTGTCCAGTTCTCCACCACAAGAGTCATGCCGGCGGATGCGGCCAGACCTCCCGTAACAGCAAGAATGGAAGGGCCGTTTTCTCCTCCCGGCATATAAGGCAGACCGGATTCTTCCGGCTTCGACCATTTCAATTTCAGCCTTCCATTGAGGAAAGAGCCGGTTACTGTTCCGATTCCGCCAAGAGAAGTCACCACCCAGGCTGCCATTCCGTTAACTACTGCTACTGCTTGAGAGGGATGCTGACAGTTTAGTGATACGCTCAGATCCATTTCATCGAGTCCTTCTGAATTCACGCTTCTTCCGCATGCGGCTTTCAGCAGAATCAGGCATTTCCCTACAGCGTATTCATCAAAAGATATGTTTTCACAGGAAGGAATAGCCCCGGCGATTTCGCGAAGATAGTTCACCACTGTGCCGGTGGCGTTTCTTGCTCCGGCGATTTTTGGTTCAACCTTTTCTATGTCCGGCATGAACATTCCTGCCAGATCAAGGTTTCCCAGTACACCCACCATGAGATTGTTGGCATTGTGCAGATAATAGGGAAGCATCATCCCAAGAAAGATCCCATTGAATATCCCTGTGTCACGGGAAAGAGTTGCGCACCGCATAAGATCCCGAGTTCCCTCGGCATCAAATCTGCCAGAGCAGTTTGCTGTGTACATTCCCGGGGAGAGTTCGCTGTAGTGAACAGGTTGCTCAATCTCCAGAAAAATCAACTTATCCGTCATGGCGATTCCTTTCCTTTTTTCTGGCTTTTTCGCGAGCCTTCTTCCACTGCTCCAGATCTTCTGATATTCTGACTTCCCTGCCGGAATGTGAAGGCAGATAAAACTCAATCTCCTCCATCCCGCATGGAAAATTGTTGTGTGTAACAATACCACCATCCCGAGAGTGGGCATACTGGTAATCTTTACCGTAGTCAAGTTTTTTCATCAAAGCAGTTGGAGCATTCCTCAGATGCAGGGGGACCGGCAGACTTCCAAGTGATTTCACGGTCTTCAATACCTTTTTCCATGCTGCATATACGCTGTTGGATTTAGCTGCCAGAGCCATGTAAACAACAGCTTCAGCAAGAGCAAGATCACCCTCCGGAGATCCGAGGAACCTGTAGGCGTCAACTGCTCTCATTGCAATTGTGAGAGCGGACGGATCAGCCAGTCCAATATCCTCTGAAGCAAAGCGAATCATCCTTCTTCCTATGTACAGCGGATCCTCTCCGGAGGCAATCATTCGACCCAGCCAGTAAAGAGAAGCATCGGCGTCACCGGATCTCATGGATTTATGCAGAGCACTTATCAGGTTGTAGTGTTCCTCTCCTGAGTTATCGTACAACAGAGGCGCTGCCTGAACAAGCTCTGATGCCATTTCCCCGGAAACAACCCCATCACCCGCAATACCGGCAAGCTGTTCCAGCATGTTAAGGCATCTTCTGGCATCTCCATCCGCAGCTCCTGCCATAACTTCCATTGCCTCATAACTCACAGAAGCAGCGCACTGACTATTGAACTCATCACAAGACACAACACGCTTAATCATCTCAACAAGATCAACAGCCCGCAGTGGTTCAAGAACATAAACGGAACATCTGCTCAACAGAGGAGCATTCACATGAAAGGACGGGTTCTCTGTTGTCGCCCCGACAAGGCGGATAGTTCCGTCTTCAACATGGGGAAGGAAGGCATCCTGCTGACTTCGGTTGAAACGGTGTATCTCGTCCACAAAAAGCATTGTACCCTGGCCGGTGTCCCGGCGGAGAGAAGCTTCAGCAACAATCTTTCGAACATCCTTCACACCGCCCGTGACCGCGCTGAACCGTACAAAGTGTTCCTCAACATGATCCGCGACGATAAGAGCCAGTGTGGTTTTCCCGCTCCCCGGCGGTCCCCAAAGAATGAAAGATCCCAGTGAAGCGGTCTCCAGAGAACGCCGAAACGGCGCCTCCGCGCCCAGGAGCTGCTCCTGTCCCGCTATCTCTTCAAGGGTTCGCGGCCTGAACAACTCCGCAAAAGGAGCTGATACGCCGCGTCTGTTCTCGTCTGTAAACAAAGTTTTTTCCATTGCATGAATATAAAAAACTGAAACCGCAGTGAAAGGGCAGGGAAAACTCTATAGACAATCCTGCATTAGAAACACGCGCGAACGCGCGTGTTTCAATGCAGGCACAGACATCAGAAAATTGAGATCTTCTCCATCTGAACAATATCAGCTTCTTCACGAAGCACAACAAAATACATCCCGGCACTGTAGGAATCTGCATTCAGAAGAATTTCATGGCCTTCTGCTTCATGAATTTCAATCTCTTCGACTTTTCTTCCCATTATGTCGTACAGAGAAAGATCGCAGTTATCAAACTCACCGGACAGTTGAAGAAGAACACTTCCGGCAATTCGCCCCACTTGCAGCGCCGGCTGAATTGCTGAATCAGAAGCTGAGCCAGTTTTACCACCTGCCGGAATTCTAAGAAGACTGACTGTGTGGGCAGGCATGTATTCCACATAAACACTGAGTCGCGGCATATCCAGGGGACGATTCCCGGAGCAATTCTCAATTTCAGAATACTCTGCACCGGAACAATTAAGCGCAACAGGGGCAGTTGTATTGTTCGCAGTTACAGGACCCTGATACGGATCCCATCCCCCCCAGCATTCAACTGAACCATAATGACATGCATATTCATTCGGAAAGACGATCAATGGCGC
>JAIOSV010000024.1 GCA_021107435.1 Candidatus Sabulitectum sp.
ATCTCCAGTAAAAAAATCAAAAGATGATAAGCGTTTATCCAAGGATATTCCAATAGAAGAGAAGAAGACTTTTACCTGGATTGAACATCATCGTGATATGGTTGAAGTGGCTGCTGCCATGCCTAACGCAAGATTAATTAATATATGCGATCGTGAGGGAGATTTCTTTGAACTGTTTGATGAACAGCGCCGGAACCCCCGTGTAGAATTACTGATACGAGCCAGCCATGATCGACGCCTTGCTCCAGGGCGAAAGTTATTCAGTGAAATTCGGGCATTACCAGTTCAGAATGTTATAAGTATTCATGTTCCAAGAAAAAGTGCCAGACCCAAGAAGAGCAAACAAAAAGCAAGTCCCGCAAGAAAAGAGCGCAATACAGAGCTTGAAATACGGTATATGTCTTTTCAGATCAAATCTCCGAAACAAGGTTTGCTTGCAGACAAAGAACCTGTAGATCTCTGGATTGTTCATGCAGTAGAGAAAAATCCTCCAGAAGGCAACAAAGCAATTGAATGGTTCCTTCTTACAACAATCAAGATAAACAATACCTCAGATGCTGAAGAGTGTTTACGCTGGTACAGCAAACGCTGGCAGATTGAAGAATGGCATCGTGTTCTTAAGTCTGGCTGTCGCATCGAAAAACTTGCCAATAAAACAGCTGATCGACTACGCCGAGCAATTGCTATCAATCTTGTAATTGCGTGGCGGATAATGCTTATGAAGCAGATGTATAGAAAAACTCCTGAATTGCCAGCCAAGGTATTATTCTCCGACACAGAAATATTAACCTTAAAAGCGTACGCTAAAAAAAAAGGTTATCCTTCTCCTGACACCGTAGGAGCAGCAATATTTATCGTGGCAAAATTCGGGGGATATCTTGCTCGGAAAAGCGATCCACCTCCTGGAGACCAGATATTATGGCGCGGATACACCACACTTCAAATAATGGCAGCTGGCTTTGAATTGATGTTGGAATTAATGAATGACGAAGGTTAAAGAGCACTTATGGGCAAAGGGCAGTGCTAGGGCTTCCTGAAGAACCACTGTCAGATACTCATCTCGTCAGATTCATCCTGTGAGGCCATGGATCAATTCATCATTTCCCTGTCCAAACACAGACAAAAACCAGGCAGACATAGCAGAACAGCATGAAGAAGCCTCATTCCTGAGGATCCTCTCCATGTTCATCACCAGGAATACAAGACTGATAACTGTTTCTCCCGTTTCTTTCAGTTTCGCCATGATTCTGTCTATGCCGTACTTTCGCTTACCTTCTCCGAATTTACCCTCTACAGCATTCCTTATCCGCTCATCTTCTCGCCACTGCTTCTTCATAGCCTTCAGCAAAGCAGTATCCTCAAAAGGACGCCCAAGCTTCTGACCGGAAAAACGAATACCGTGCTCCTTACAGAATCTCATGTTCAAGCGGGTACGATAAATCTTGTCGGCATGAACTGATTCCGGCTAACGCCGGGACACGCAAAGGTTCTGGCTTTTTTTTTCCGGCCAGCATCCGTGAGTACGATGGTGCTCTCTGATCTGCCCCTGCAGATCAAGACTCTCATTGAAATTGTCCCAGCCAATTCGATAAATGGTTGTAAATCCATCAACAATACCAACTGACACCTTGGCTCCAAACTCCCATTTGGCACCAGTCTTGTTACGCTTGATAGAGCGTACATGAGGTTGAGAGATGCTGATTATTCTTGAATCAATCGTGTGCTTCCTCTCATCGTACATCTCCTGCTGCTGGCGGTAGACCTCACGAATGACAATTAGCTTACGATGTTGATCATTGCTCATAATGCCAAAGCCTGCCTCATCAAGCAGCTTATCAACATGACCAAGATCACGGCGCACATAACCCAATTGCTTTCGCATTGCCCTCCTGAGTTTCTTCCAACCAGGTTGCCTTTTCTTCTGAATGCTCAGGAATGCCCTGCGAGCTTCTTTGCGATATGTGCGGGGTTTCTTTTGCCCGGCTGTTCTCTCTGCATGAAGGGTATCAACCATTCCTTCAAGAAGCTCTCTTGATTTGTTCAGCAACTTCAGGTCTGTAGGAAAGGTTATGTCTGCCGGGGCAACTGTAGCATCCACTATCAACTGTCCCTTGTTATCACCCGCACCAGGTTCACTTTCATCATCATCGGATTTCGGTTCCTTTTGTGCCTGGACGATTCTGTCATTGATCTTCTTGATGACTTTAGCCGGGAGTCTTTTCCGAAAATGAGTCATGAGAGAATCATTGAAAGGAGCTTCGATCTGAAATTCCTGAAAACCAATGAACCATTGCAGATAATGATTCTCCATGATCATTGCAACGGTCTCTTCGTCTGTGAGTCTCAGTCGTTCTTTGATTATCAATGCCCCAAAGGCAAGGCGGGATGAATAAGCTCGTTTGCCCTCTCTGGCTCTTCCAAGTCTTTTCTGATATTGTTCCTCTACGAAGTCCCATGGTATCAGGGCTGCAAGTCTCACCCACCGATTGTTTGAATCCAGTGGTGTTCTGAATGGAGTCTTGAAATCCTCAATTTCCAGTTGCCTTGAATTGTGCTGATACAAGTGATACTCCAAGTGCAAGGGTTTTGGCCAAAACTGGCCATTTTGCATGCATTTCCATACACCAAATATACACTTATATCATTGCAATGTAAAGAGTTATGAGTTATTCAGCAAGCCCTAAATAGAGAGGGATAAGGGGCAGTATTTGGATAACGAATTGAATCTACTAATAGGTTATTTTTCAGAGTTCATCAAAATACTTAAAACTTTTACATAGTTATTCATGAAATATCTCATGGTATTATAGTGTTCAGTCTTTTCGTATTCGGTTATAGCAGCACCATCCTCTTCTATTTGGTAAATGATTGAATCTGGATAGGACATGATGATAGGTGAATGTGTTGCGATAATGAATTGTGAATTCTGCTCAACTAAATCATGAATTCGTGTCAGAAGAGCCATTTGTTTGGTCGGGGAGAGTGCGGCCTCCGGTTCATCCAATATGTAAATACCATTACCACCAAAACGACTATAAATTAAAGATAAAAAAGACTCTCCATGCGATTGGGCATGCAAAGACTTGCCTCCATATGAATTAATGATTGGTGGCGCAGTAGCCGGTTCTTCATCTAGTTTATGAATTTCTGTTGCAACATTGAAAAAGCTCTCAGCTCTTAGAAAGTACCCGTCCTTAGGTGTTCTCACGCCTCGAGAAATCCTCAAATACCGGTGTAACTCTGAATGAGAGCTGAATGTGCCGAAATTGAAATTCTTTGAGCCACCTTCTGGATTAAAGCCAAGTGCAACAGCGACAGCTTCAAGTAAAGTGGATTTCCCCGAACCGTTTTCGCCGACGATGAAGGTAACTGATGGGTGTAACTGCAAGCTCGTTAGATTGTGGACAGCGTTGAGACAAAATGGATAATGCGAAAATGAAGGTATGTCAACTCGTTTGAGAGCAACTTCAACTATAAATTGTTCCTTAAGCATCTTACTCACAAATTGATAGTGCTAATAATGATTGCACATGCTTGGTGTATGTAAACGTCACACTCGTAATAAACTCATAGTATTGGTGGATGTCAATGGTGTAATGCTACGACTTCCATCAAGTCGAGCCATAACCCTCCCCAATATCAGAACAGTTGAAAAGAAAACACACCCGACCGAAATGAGCTCTGTAAAAACATCTTCTGGATTCCTGTTGAGTATAGCACATGCATTTGTTTGAGGATAGCGGAAGAGGATTTATAAACAGATGCAGCTCCCGTTTATTAACGAGAGCTGCATCTAATCAAGACTGGTAGCGGGGACAGGATTTGAACCTGCGACCTTTGGGTTATGAGCCCAACGAGCTACCGAACTGCTCCACCCCGCGATTGAGGAGCAATTATAGCACAAACGAAGAAAAAGGTCAACTGGACGGCTATATATCCATTCCCAAAGAGATTCTGTGAGTGTTCCCGAGATCAGCATATGGTTTCCATGCATAATCCAGAGAGAACTGATTGTAGTGTGTTCCCATCCCGAAACCCATTGCGTCCACAAAGCCACCGCCAGCGTTATCTGCTGTATCTTTTGCGGAAAGGCTCCATCCGGTTCTCAGGGCAAGCATTTCAACAGGTTTGTATTCTACTCCTGCGGCAACATCAATTTCTCCTTCGAACGGCATGGTGCCATCTGCGGTAATAAGAAGATTTCCACCCATAAGCGATTGAGATACTCCTGCTGCGATCTCAGTGGGCATTGGATCGTTTTCGCTGTAAAACGCCTTTGTCTGAACTCCGGCATTCCTTACAACAAGCGCGCCTGTAAAACCAGATATAGCAGAAGGGCTGTACATCCCCCCGATATCAACGCTGAATCCGTTGGCATTGTAGCTGTCAATCTGCGAGTAGATAAATCTTCCGGTGGCTCCAATGGAAAGAGTTTCTGTAAAAGACCTGGCCCATGTGCCGGCCAGAGCCATGCTGTTGGAGGAAAATTGTTCCCCGGTGCCCATGGGGTCTTCCATTGTGGTTCGGTCAAAATTCCCACCAAAAAAGTAGTTCAGAGATACTCCTATCACGTCATTTTCTCTGGGGTTGACCCATCCTGCAAAACCTGCCTGCATGTCCATCATGTAGCTGGTATAAGTGGTGGAAAGCATACTGCCTGTTACCGTGGCAGAAGCAGCCGGATTCCAGAACAGAGAAATGGGATCACCTGGTACGGCTGTAAATGCTCCTCCCATTGCAACCGCCCGGGCTCCCGCGGGAACCTGGAGAAATGCGAATCCCGTTGTTCCTCCGGCATTTGCCGAAAGGATCATCAATAGTGCCAGAGCACAGGTCAGTTTCATATCACTCTCCCGTTATTGCTGAGTCCGGTTCAACCGGAACTGAATTCTCTATTATTTCCACCGCAGGTCTCATGGCAAAAAAGACATAAGCACTGTCTGCCGTGGCTCCGTAAAGCATATCCCTGGCTGTAACCGTAACTCTGTACGCTGCCGATTTCGGCCCGGTAGCGAACTGAAGAACAGGCAAATCATCCGGCTCCTCGTATGTAATATTCAGTCCACCCCCTCGGAGTTCCAGACGCAGATCAAAAACAGCGTCTCCTCCTATTCCACAAAGAACCCCTTCAAGGTTTGCCCTCGGGAAAATAAGAAAAGTCGCAGGCTCATCAACGGATAAATATAAACCCCTGCACCACTGAAAGGTGTACCCGCTGAAACAGTACTCCTCTTGAAAGGAATCCACTTCCTCCAAGAGAACACAGAGACAGGAAACAAGAAGAAAAATACTCAAGATCAATCCTTAATACCTGATCGGGAGTAACTGCCAACCAGGTGTTTCTGAGCAAAAAGAAAAAGTATAAGCAGGGGTAAAATACTGAAAGTGGATGCTGCCATAAGCAGTTGATAGTTACTGGATTGTTCCTGATTGAAGTAACTGAGCCCAACCTGGAGAACTCTCAGTTTCTCGGAATGAGTTACCACAAGTGGCCACATGAAGCTGTTCCATGACCCTATGACATTGAAAAGCATAATGGTAGCAATTACAGACTTGGAAAGAGGAAGCGCAACTCTCCAGAGATAACCGAACCTGCTGCATCCATCAAGTCTGGCAGCTTCAAAAAGTGACTTTGGAAGAGTCTTGAAGTGCTGACGGAGGAGAAAGATGCTGAAAACATTGGTTGTCCAGGGAACGATCAGAGCAAGGTAGGTATCCACCCAGCCAAGTTTCGCAAGAATCACATAACTGGGAGCCAGATATACCGGCTGTGGTACCATCATGGTAGAGAGGAAAAGCATGAACAACACATCTCTGCCGGGATACTCCATGGTGCCAAAAGAATATGCCGCAAGAGAACTCGTTATTAGAACCCCGATAAGAGTTAGCCCGGTTACGATAAGAGTGTTCAGGAAATAGGTGCCGAAAGGCACTCTGTTCCAGGCTTCTATATAATTATGAAGACCGCCCTGTTCAAGGCTGGTAGAAATCATCCAGAGAAACGGCATAATCATAATAATACCACCGGCAAGAAGCATGGCCTGCTTGAGAATCTGCCCTCCTTTCATGAGTAATGCACCCGCCTTTCCCCAACTCGCCGCTGAAAGATGGTAAGACCCAGAAGAACAATGAAAAGGAATACACTGATAGCGCTTGCGTAACCTATATCAAACCGGTCAAACGCTTTCTGGAAAAGGTAGAATACAATTACATTCGTTGTTCCAAGCGGACCTCCGCCGGGAGGAGGTGTCATCACATACACAAGAGCAAATGTCTGGAAAGATGCAATTGTGCTCATAATAAGAACATAGAAGGTAGTTGGAGACAGGAGCGGCCAGGTTATATGGCGAAATGTTCCGAATTTCCCTGCTCCGTCCAGTCTAGCTGCCTCATAGTAAGTATTGGGAATATTTTCAAGGCCGGCGAGGAACAGAACCGTGTTATAGCCGATACTCTTCCAGACGCTGACAATCATCAGAGAAACCAGTGCGAGGCTTGGACCGGCAAAAATTCCTTCAGGCTGAATTCCCAGCGGAGAGAGCATCATCTCAAATATACCTCTGGGCTCCCGGAGCCACATAAGAGGATCTCCCCCCAGGGCAATAATGATTCCGTTGATTGGACCGGCTTCCGGTTTAAAAAGCCATGTCCATACCACAGAAACCGCAACTGCTGATGTAACCACAGGTAGAAAGTAGATTGTTCGGTAAATGGCTTTACCTCGGAGTTCCCCCCTGAGAAGCATGGCCAGAACAAGAGGAATCGCTATTCCGGCAGGAACAACACCCAGAACAAAAAACACTGTATTGGTAACACTGCTCCAGAATCTGGCATCTGTAAACATTCTTTCATAGTTGGAAAAACCTGTAAACCCGTGAAACCCTCCGATGTCATAGTCAGTAAAAGAAGCAGTAAAGCTGGCAAGAATCGGAATTGTCCTGAAGCAGATAACAATGATAAGTGCTGGCAGAATATATAGATAGGGAGATATTCGCGAACCTGTTCTCATTTTTTTCTCTCAGTGAAATAGGGAACTGCTAAATTTTATAGACTCTCCATCAGTACACAGGAAAATATTGCCTTGGAGATCAGTTCGCAAGATTCCCGCGCCAGTGCTTTTCCAGCCATCCACAACATCCCTGTGAGGATGTCCGAATGGATTGTTTCTGCCACAGCAAAAAACTGCGAATTGCGGGGCTGCCTTTCTGAACCATGGAGGAAAGAGTGAACTTCTGCTGCCGTGATGGGGCACCTTCATGACAGTTACCGGTGTCTGGGACGGTGTCATTCTCATGATGGTTTCATTTTCAATATCTCCAGTCAGGAGAAGAGTAAATTTGCCGCAGGTCACCAGATAAACTGCGGAGGCTTCGTTGGGACTGCCGGCACCCCGCTCAAGCCATACTACTTCAAGTGATACTTCGTCAGAAATCTCCCATCTGTCTTCACCGGAAAGAACAGAATAGCCGCAACCTGAATCTAAAGCGTACTGAAGCAGTTCTTCATAGACAGGAGAAGCGTAGTTAATTCCCGGATCAATAAGCATATCACAGTGAAATACCTCAAGAGCATCTTTGCACCCGCCTATATGATCAGCATGGGGGTGAGTGAACGCTACTACAGAAAGACTGTCTATACCGCATTCCCTCAGTCTCTGAACAACAGGTGCTCTTACTGCCCCCACGCCGGGTGGCCCCGCATCTATCAACCAGGAACTTTCCCCTGCCTGAAGAAAAATAGCATCTCCATTCCCTATATCAAGAAAAATTACTGTCAGGAGAGTATCAGAAGGAGTACCCTCCAAAAGAAAGTGAGATGTTTCCAGCGGAACATCCAGGTTGGCCACTGCTATATAAGGAAGCAGCTTTTCAAGAGTCGAAGGGCCTATCCCTGATACGAAAACAAGCTCTTCTACAGAATCGAAGGGTGAAATGGTTTCTCTATACTCAACTATTGCTGATGCCGTGGAACTGCCAATACCATGCAACCTGCAAAGCTCCTCTTCCGAAGCGGAGTTCAGATCCAACGGCGGAGGGTCCAAAAGCGTCGATATTGCGATTATCAGCAATAATACCATAGTAGGACTTGACACTCGCTTTCAGGTTAGAGAATGTATATGTTCAATATAAGTGAAAGAAGGAGGAATTCCATTTTGAATAAACATTTTTTGATTGCTTTACTTGTCTTTACAACAATTGCATCCGCCGGGCACTTGCGTCTGGAAGACAGTGGCTATGAGACCATTGCCTATATCCGCGAAGATGGAAGAATAGAAGACGCATCTTTTATGCCGCTTGGAAGAATAGTTCTTGACGAAAACAACGATCGTATTCGTATTGAGGATGCCAGCTTCAATACTCTCGGTTACATTGATGAAAATGAATTTCTCGGCAACTTTGAAGACCGCATCTTCGAATTGACATCTGACGGAAGACTGAAGAATCACCGTTTTCGGGATGTTGCTATTATCCGAGATGATGGAACTGTAGAGGCTCTTAATTTCAGTGTTATTCTTTACACGGATGGCTCACACGAGAATCTTGCGCAGAGAATCGCGGTTTATATGATCTACTTCAGCAATCTGCTGGAGTAGCCTCTGAAACACTTTCTCCGAACTACTTACAGCAATCTGCTGGAGTAGCCTCTGAATCACTCTCTCTGTACTACTTACAGCAATCTGCTGGAGTAGCCTCTGAAACA
>JAIOSV010000085.1 GCA_021107435.1 Candidatus Sabulitectum sp.
ACTCGGAGGCAATACAAAAACAATAGTATCGGGAGACAAGCATCTTCTTGATGTCGATGGATATTCAGGAATCGAGATTCTTAGACCGGCCGAATTTATAGAGCAATATTTGAGTGAACAATCGAATAAAGCTGACTTTTCTCGTTAGCAGGCTGTCGTAACACTGCAGCTTATTCGAAGCGTTCCCCGTTACAGGACAGATTCTGCTAAAATTGCAAATAATCCGAACAATTCCCGGGTAATTGCTAACGCAAAACCTTGGCTGATTCTTAATTAATGAGCAATATCTGTAAAAGTGGTTGATTGTCAGGAGTGCAGCTTGATAAGCTTGTTGTAATCCTCGTGAGTTCCGATCCAGAACCACAAGACACCGTTCTCGTTTGGCAAATCAACGCCTACAGATCGATAGTGACTACCAATGCGGGCTGTCCAAAACCGTCCAACTTGTTTAAAATGAAGAGAAGGATAGCGAGAGTTCGTTTTAAGGAGTTCAAAATTCGAATCAGCAAGTTTTTGAACATATGAAGGCAACCTGTGGTAGCATTTCCAAAAGCCAGGATCAGTTTGATGGATCACAACGGAGAGCAACGCCCATTTTTTAGATTCTGAAGTGCCTGATCTGCAAAACGGTCTAATTTGCCACTATGTACATCTTCTGCGAATTGCCTATCCCATGCTTTTGAGTCAAACTCATCAAACCATGACCGGAACTTATCCAAATCACTCTTTGGCAACTGTGAGACGGCGTTTTCTATTTCCTGTATTTTTATCATAAATGAATATACCTTAAGAATTCATTTAAAACAAGAAATCATCACGATGGCAATTGATGAACTGGGTGGCCTATAATGAATTGAGAAGATAACTGTCTTTGCGAACTTGCATACTGAAAAACAATCCGGGCAAATATTCCCTATTCTGACTTCACTCTTGCGACTAAATATACTGGGCACTATCTTTCCTAGATTATGTGATGATATTAAGGAATGAAGAAATAATTCGGGGAACAATGGCATGAACTTGTCACAGGCGCTCTGAAGTAGGCAAGTATCATTCCTGTGCAAGTTATGCCAAGCGTTCTGCAGATTATGAAAAAATGAATATGAGGAAGCTTATTCCTTTACAAACCATAACACAATGTGATATACTAGGAGCACGGACAAACTCGTAACTAAATGGTTTAGCAAGTGGTCAAGGAAAGCGGGATTAACTAATTCAGCTATTCTTGAGTCTCTTGACGATTTAGAGAAAGGGCTATCCATTGCAGACCTTGGTAAGAACCTTTTCAAGGTCAGGGTGAAGCGAGAAGGGCAAGGCAAAAGCTCAGGATACAGAACAATCGTTGTGTTTAGGAAAGATAGGATGGCGATATTTTTGTATGGGTTTGCTAAAAATGAGAGAGGAAATATTAGCAACAAGGAATTATCTTACTTCCAGAAGCTTGGTAGTGATTTTCTTAAGCTTAACTCTTCTCAACTAAAAAAGGCAATCAAGAAAGAAGTATTGTTCGATTTGGAGGAAAGAAAATGAGGAAGACAATCAAAGAAGCAATCGGTGGAACAGTTCAGGATATGCTGAATGCAGATCTACCTGTGTCCTTCTCAAAAAGAGACTTTGATGAGCTAGGATATGAATTCGAAAAGGTAAAAATTACTTCAGAAGAGATAAAGACAATAAGAGAGAAAACCAGACTAAGCCAAGCGGTGTTTGCCAAACTCTTAAATGTATCACTTTCATCAGTAAGACAGTGGGAACAGGGCAAACGAATACCAACTGGATCAACAAAAGTACTTCTTGATCTCTTGAATAAGTCTCCACACATACTTGATTACAGAATTAAAGCATGATATAATCAAATATTAGGGCAGAACAATCGAATAGAGCCGACTTTTCTAAAATGCGAGACCAAGTGAACTTTAGCGGCTCATTCGAAGCGTTGTGCATCAAAAGGAAAACCATGAACATAGGATTCTTGGCCTCACATAATGGTAGTAACATGCAGGCAATCGTTGACGCATGTACTTCCGGTACTCTTCATGCTGTACCCGCGGTAGTCATAAGTAACAATAACAGCTCCGGCGCAATTTCCCGCGCAAAACAAGAGGGTATCCCCTGTTACCATCTTAGTGCGAAAACACATACAGAGCCCGAGGAGCTGGATCAAGCGATTCTCTCCGCGTTGCTACAGCATAAGGTGGACGTCGTTGTGCTGGCGGGATACATGAAGAAACTGGGACCTAAGACGCTTTCGCGTTTCCCTGGACGCATTCTCAATATCCATCCTGCCTTGCTCCCAAAGTACGGAGGAAAGGGAATGTACGGCATGCATGTTCATGAGGCGGTCATAGCAGCCGCAGAAACTGAGAGCGGCGTTTCGATCCACATTGTAGATGCGGAATACGACACCGGACCAGTGATTGCTCAGGCTTGTGTCACGGTCGAACCGACGGACACGCCAGAGACTCTCGCTGCTCGAATCCTGAAACGAGAGCACACATTCTTTGCCGAGACTCTGCAGAAGATCACAACCGGAGAGATCGCGCTCCCCACAGAGGACAAGTGAACATCGGAATGCACAACAAAAGCATGAACCAGTCACAGGTGCAAAGCGTTGAGCAGAAGTGATTCCTATGCTGGTTATGCAGAATGTTCGCCTATAATAGCAAATCCATCATGCAATCAGAGATATCGAAGTTAATTTGTAAACGCAGAAAGCTACATCAATAATGAATTCAAACCTCTTCTTGACTCAGTATAGGAAACATGTGTATAATACACACCATGA
>JAIOSV010000102.1 GCA_021107435.1 Candidatus Sabulitectum sp.
GAGAGAGACTTCAGCTTCATAAAAAACCCGACGATTATGAACAGTGTGTTTCTCAAGAAGCCGGAACGCGTTGAGGTACTCTGCTTCATTATGCTGATAGCCCTGCTGGTCTGGAACCTCATGCAGCATGTGATGAGAAGAAATATCAAGGAGAGTGGATCAGTTGTTGAGGGTCTGGCAGGACGAAAGACAACAATTCCAACCACATATGCAATGACCACAAAATTCAGAGCACTGGATATATTGATTATTCTGGGTGTCAGACAATTTAGCGGATCATTGACACCAGTTCAAGAGAAGTACCTGGAGATGCTGGAGATAGAACCAGTCTACCTCCTTTACTATGATGGCGTGAAGAAAGAGTTTGATAAGGCGGCAATTCGGGCGAAGCTTGATATGAAGTGACTGATTTACTACTGAGAAAAATCCGAAAAGGAATCCTGAATGATTCCCGGGAAGAAGCTGTGTGCTGCAAACTGCCTGTTGACCTGTCCGGGCAAGTACTACTCTCAACTGGGAAAGAATCAAGAGAAAAAATGCGGCAAATTCGTAATTATGAAATCAGACACAAAACAAGTGACGAATGTGAGTTGAATAATGCATCTCCAGGGGTTTAACCGGTAATCGAAGCCCGGAGCGAATTGCATGCGCAGCAAAGTGCACGAAGAAAGGATCCGGATCTTCCACTTTCTTGCGAAAGACCTTTCTAAATATCTCCGGAGCGGCCTCCGCCCTTACACTCTCCACAATGAAAGCGAATGCTGCAAGAGTAATCCCGTCCAGTTGATCTGCTTTACTGACTTCATCCTGAATAAGCGGAATGATTCTCTCTCCGGCTGAAATCAATGTTCGAATCTTCGGATCAGCTGCGATGATCTTGCGCAACACAAAGGGTGAACTGGCAAGTCCCGCTTCCTAAAATCCACCCCGGAACACGGGAATATACCTGCTGCATCTATTCGCCCACGGGAAGCTGGAGTTCCGACTTCCGCATCGGTCAACATCAGAGGAATGTCAGTGTCGTCACCTGATACGGGTTCCATCGCTTATCTGCGCTTCCACCGGCAGCACGGGAATTCTTCGCTCTCTTCCGGTGCTGCTTCGCTATCTGCGTATCCGCACTAATGCAG
The DNA here is from genome assembly GCA_021107435.1 of Candidatus Sabulitectum sp. Classification (GTDB taxonomy): domain Bacteria; phylum Fermentibacterota; class Fermentibacteria; order Fermentibacterales; family JCC-6; genus Sabulitectum. The sequence continues at coordinate 1,131 of JAIOSV010000102.1, forward strand.
GAAGACCAATCGGAAGCCTCTTCATCCTTTAAGGAAGGAGGAGCATCGTTCTATGATGAACTTCTAATCCAGTCTGAAGGCGGTACATGTAGATACCGGACGGAACGAAGTCGTTGGAAGCGTCTCTTCCGTTCCATTCTATCATGTGCGAACCGGCGGTCATCATATCATCCGCAAGCGTGATGACGAGCCGTCCGGAAAGGTCGTACACTTCGAGCGACACATCCATCTGCTCCGGCAGGTCAACCGGGATGCTCGTACTCACGCGGAAGGGATTCGGGCAGTTCTGCATGAGTTGAGCCGGCCGGCATGGAGCGTATTCTTCTTCTGCTATCTCCACACTGCCGCAATTGAAGGTGACCTCGCGGGTATCCCCGGCGCTGAGCGGGGTCTCACCCTGGAACCACGCATACATGAGGACGAAATTGTCCATCACAACTACACTGTGGCAATCATGGGTGATGTTCGTGATGTTCTCCACCCGGACCGGAAGAAGCACCGCCGGATGCCTGTAGCCCCATTTGGAAGTGTAGCCCGGGGTGCATTCGATGTTCATCGTAACCCTGACGGTGACTTCCCATACCGCACCCGAGCTGTCTATGATGACCTCTTCGGAATAGAGAAGAGAATCATATACACCGATATCAGCCACTCTGGCATGCATCGCTGGATCTCCGTACAGGACTGAACCGTTGAGGTCATTGGGATTCGCTCCCGGGGTACTGTTAAGGATATCGAACTTCAGCGCCTGATTGGCGAGGAAGTAGGCTTCTGACCATGTATAATGAGCCTGCCTCTCAAAGTACGCCTTGGTTCCCCCGTGCTGATGGGCGTTGGAACCTTCCGGGATGAGATAGCCGGTATAGAAGTAGGCTCCAGCGGTATGGAACCAGCCCAGGGCCATGGAATTAAGGTTCTCGATTCTGCCTATGTTGCAGTTGCCCAGACCGAAGAATATTTTTGGATTAGTGGAATTTATCTCAATCGCAGGCCCGGAGTAAGGAGCGCCGACGGCCTGACAGTCACTGTCTCCGTACGAATGGAAGTGACCTTCCAGTCCGGAAGTCGGATAGTGCAGCTGCCAGTAATCGTGGCCTCCGTGGCCGGATGTGATGAAGATGTTGACGGAATCGGCATTCAGACATTCAACCAGCCATTCCGTCCTGTCCGTGGGACCGTCGTTATGCTCGACGGCATCGGGTTCATTGAGGGCCTTGGTGTAATAGCGGCCGTAGGTCGCTTCGAGGGTCGAAATGCCCTGGGGGTAGTGTGTAAGATCGCAGGAGCCTGTTCCCCCGAGCACGGTGATCACATCAAAGCTCTCCGGTCCCTGGGCGATCCGCAGAGCATCCTCGGGCTCAAAGCCCGTGATAATCCCCCAGATCGCGTCGCCGTAGACATCGGAATCGAGTGTCCTGCAATACTCCCAGATGGTACCTGCGAAAGTGGGGTTAGCATCCTGCCACTTGCAAACGAAGGCGATGTAGTCAGGCGCCATCCCGCTGACCGAAGCGTGCACCTCGTTTATGTTCGTTTCGTACATGAAGACCATCGCGTTATGCTTCAGAGCCAGGGTGTCCACGACTTCAGTCCAGCCGGGATCCGCATAGGTGCTGCTCTTCACGACAATGGCATATGTGTAGGAATCTCTCTCGAAACCCCACTGGGCTAGCGAAACCGCAGGTAAGAGGAGGAGAAGGGTCACCAGTATGATCACATGTTTCATAACAAACTCCCTGACTTTTTTTAGGGTAAACATCTTAAAAGCATAATATCTTTCAACAAAAACTCCAACCGCCCCAAGGGGCGGGGAATTAGACCATCCTCACATTAAAAGGTTGTTCTTTCTCTCCTGCTCTCAAATCTGTAGTGCAACAGATCAAAGACAGGCTCGAATCCAATTTCTCTGTATATGCTGTTTGATGTCTGATTCGCCAGATCCGTGTACAAACTGCAGAATGACTTTCCCTCAGCTAAAATCTGTTTACAAAGATAATAAACACAAGATGTTGCATATCCCCGTTTCCTTTTATCAGGTGGAGTATATACAAGGTTGATGACTTTGCCATTTCGGGATTCTCTGTCTGAAGCGCACATAGAAACAATTCCTTCATCAATCCAAACAAATACTTCCTTATTCCTTATCTTGGTTTCAGCCATTCTCTTTGCTGCATCCAGTTCAATCTTCTCATCAATTTCATTGTGGAATTCTACTATCCAATCCGCAATTTGATCTGTATCAGATATATCTGCCATTCTCATTTGCCCGGTAGAGATTCCTGTTTCCCTGCACTTCAGTAACTGGTACACTCTTTCCCTGCGAAACAGCAGTGATTCAATACCTGTTTTCTCTTTCCATTTCCTGCAAAACAAATCAGCGAATGCTGTTTCAGCCAATATTCCGGGAATTGCAATTCCTCTGGCGATAAAATCATTAACCAGAAGTAAAATTGTCAATTCGTCCGGTTCTCCACCTGCTACTATTAAATCACGAGGCGGTGTCATAACTAAAACCATTGAAGTTTCGTTGTTCTCTCTAATTGAGTACATGAGCGTATCTTCTTCTTTCTCATGCCCTCTCAATCCGTTGGCTATTCCAATTATCAGATTATTCGCAGCTTCATTTCTAAACAGGAACTCGTCATTTTCTTTCAAGAAATCATCTGCATATGAGTATTTTCTTATCTCCAATTTATCCTCCCGCCAAATCAACCTGATAACTTCATAACCGCTTAAGCAGAGAACATAACAAAACAAAAACAACAGACCGGGCACGGCTCCAGTAACAGGATACCATGGAATGCTACACCAGAATGATAGAGCTTCAACCAAATGAAGGCAGAGGTTTCTACAGCATCATTCCAGGAACCGGAAGTAAGCTCCGACATTCTCTTTCATGTGGATCAATGCGGAACTCTGGCCAATGTGGTCGATCCTGATCTGTTCCCCAGAGTACTCTTTCTGGAATTGGAGGATTGATCCCCGGATAGATGGCAGAGAATAAGCAGTACCACTTATTCTCTGTTTATCGGAAAGTTGTACTGTTTTGTAGCACTCGTCACATTAACTGGTACCACTTAATGTCTGCGTATTACACTTATTGACTTTCTGCAATAATTTTTTATATTTGTTTTATGAAAAGAACCATAGAAACAGATCTTCAGCACTGGAAAAATCAAGCATCTCGAAAACCTCTGCTTTTAAGGGGGGTTCGTCAGTCCGGCAAGACATATCTGCTTAAAGAACTCTTTGGTCCATCATTTCCAAAAGTACACTATTTTGATCTGGAGCAGAACTTAGCGGCAGCAACCATATTCAACAGAGATTCTCTTAAGTCCACAGAGCTGGTGAAGGCCCTTGAGCTGATCTCACAGGACACGATCAACATTTACTCTGATCTGATTATTCTGGATGAGATACAGGCTTCACCAAGAGCTCTTACTTCTCTGAAATACTTTGCTCAGGAGATGCCGGAGGCATACATCGCAGCAACTGGAAGTCTCCTGGGAGTCAGTCTGGGGAAAGCTTCCTTTCCCGTGGGCAAAGTCGATTTCCTGGATGTTAACCCCATGAGTTTCACTGAGTTCCTGGAAGGTATGGGCGAGCACCGTACAAATTCAATTCTTAAGGATCTTATCTTTGAAAAGTCGTTGGATGAATTCTATCACAACAGATTATGGGGTTTATTCAGTGAATACCTTTCAGTGGGTGGTATGCCTGAAGCAGTTAACTGTTACAAGGATCTCAGAGGCAAAAGTGTCTTCCATGCAACTGAAGAAGTCAGCAAAATCATGAATAATCTTGTTAACGGCTACCTGGCAGATGTTGCAAAACACTCAGGTAATGAGAATTCAATGCATATTGCGGAAATTCTCAGAAACATTCCTGCACAACTGGGTAGAGAAACAGATGGAAATGCGGAGAGATTCAGGTTCAAAGGAATAATTCCAGGGAAAGTTAGATATAGTGATCTTGCGGGAGCCATCAACTGGCTGGTAGCCAGTAGCATTCTTCTGAAAGTACCAATTGCCAACAGAGGGGAGCAGCCTCTTTCTGCCTGGGAATCTTACAACAGATTTAAATTATATCTGCATGACATCGGGGTGCTTTCACACCTGGCTGAGATGCCGCTTTTGAAAACAGATGCTTTCCTCCCGGGTTTCTACAAAGGCTGGGTTGCTGAAAACTTTGTAGCCCAGGAGCTGACAGCATCTGGAATAAGTCAGCTGCATAGCTGGCAGGCAGGTAAGTCTGCGGTAGAGTTCGTCCTTCAATCAGATGGCATTTCAATTCCAGTTGAAGTAAAAGCAGGCAGAAGAACGCAAGCTAAGTCTGTTGGTGTCTTCGCTAAAAAACACTCTTCACCCCTGGTGATTAAACTGGGTTTCTGGACAAATTCACTAACCGACAGGAACAGGCCAACTCTCAACCTGCCACTCTATGCTGCCGGCCTTCTTGCAGATAGAAACAGAATCAAGAGTTGTTTCAACGGTATATAACAATATCAGATGCAGACGATAAGCTGAACAGAACCGAGGCAGAACTCTTTTCCCGGTGCTATAATACATCGTATGCACTCGGAAACCCCTGTTTTGATGATGCCCATAAATAACTAATTTTTCAAGAAACTGGAGTACTTATTATGTGTATTGAGGAAGAAAGATACTGGAGCAAAGATTTTCCTCTTCAGGTGGAAGCTGAAGACTTTGCAGGGCGGATCAGAACATTCACAGTAGACTGCATTGAATTACCCATGGGCTACACTGTTCGTGCTGTGGAAAATAGCACGGATTACATGGGATACTTGTTTAAATCGTTCAGTGAAACAAGCCCGTATTCCGCACTTGGGGAAATCAGAGAAAAAATAAGAAAGGCTCTTGCAACGCGGCACATAACAAAGTCAAAATATGGATACGACATGATGCACGATGAACTCAAAGGCAGAATTACCTGCGATGACCAGGGCGAACCAGCGCTGATCGTTGATGGAATTCATCTTACTTTTGATGATTTCGGACAGTTTTTCTCATCCCATGAGGGGTTTGAGTTTTCGCTTAAAATAAACGAATCACTTCTCTGAAGAACTGCTAAGAAACATCATCCGGAAAGAAGGCACCGGTAATGTCTGCTATTCACAGCATTCTTAAAGAAACATTTGGATTCAGTGAATTCAAACCCGGTCAGCAGCAGGTGATTACCAACCTTGTGGCAGGTAATTCCAGTATTGCAATCTTCCCAACAGGTGCCGGCAAATCTTTGTGTTATCAGCTACCGTCTCTTCTGGAGCCTGGAATGACCCTGGTGGTCTCTCCCCTTTTGTCTTTGATGAAAGATCAACTTGATTTTCTGGAATCAAAAAATATCGCTGCAGCAAAACTTGATTCTGGAATGAGTTCTGATGATTACAAAAACACTCTTGAAGCTGCCAGGCATGGAAACCTGAAAATTTTACTGATCGCCGTTGAGCGATTTAAAAACGAGCGGTTCAGAACTCAACTGAAACGGATGAATGTATCTCTTCTGGTTGTAGATGAGGCTCATTGCATTTCGGAGTGGGGGCACAACTTCAGGCCGGATTATCTGAAAATACCCAAATTCGCTGAGGAATTCAGCATTTCAAAAGTCTTGCTGTTAACAGCCACTGCAACTGCAAATGTGGTAACCGATATGTGCAGCAAATTTGACATTCCCGGGAAGAGTGTTTTTCAAACAGGCTTCTATCGGAAAAACCTGTTTCTCCGGGTTCACCCTGTGGTTCAGAAAGATAAAGATGCGCACCTCCTGGAAGTTCTGGCGAGTAAACCTCACGGATCGGCAATAGTCTATGTGACACAGCAGAAAACTGCTGAGTATGTTGCTGGAATGCTGAACGAGAATGGTGTAACTGCTGAACCGTACCATGCTGGAATGGAAAAAGAATTAAGAGACTCTATTCAGAACCTGTTCATGTCCGGTAATACAGACACCGTTGTGGCCACAATCGCCTTTGGAATGGGAATTGACAAAAGAGACATCCGGAAGGTAATCCATTACGACCTGCCAAAGTCAATTGAAAGCTACAGCCAGGAAATCGGCCGGGCAGGCAGAGACGGAGAGCCTTCTCTATGCTGTCTTATGGGCAACAAAGACGGCGTACCTGTACTGGAAAACTTCACCTATGGAGACACTCCTGAATACAGTAACATTAGACAGGTTCTGGAATTAATAGCATCCACTGAAGAAAACACCTTTGAGGTTCATCCATACAGATTGAGCAAAATATCGGACATTCGATTACTTACATTAAAAACTCTGCTTGTGTATCTGGAACTGGCAAAGATCATCAACCCGCTATATACCTTCTTTGAATCTTACACCTTGAAATTCATAATTTCTGCTGAGGGTATCCTTTCAAACTTCACTGATGAAAGGAAAGAATTTGTAAAGACCATTCTAAACAACTGTAAAACTGCCAGAATATGGACTACCGTGGATATTGACCGGATCGTTAATGAATCCGGATCAAATCGCCAGCGAGTTCTAACTGCTCTGGAGTACTTCGACGAAAAGGGATGGATCAGCCTTCACCCGAAAACCTCTGTGGATGTATTTGAGATTCTTCACAGGGAATTCGATATTGATTCAACTGCCCGGGAACTGACAGCTCTTTTTTCTCAAAAGGAAGAGAAGGACATTTCCCGCATTAAATTAATGATAGAGTTCTTCGAGAAAGATCAGTGCCTGGCCAGAAATCTGTCTGCCTACTTCGGAGAGAATCTAACGGAGAACTGTAACCGCTGCTCAGTCTGTTTGAATAAATCACCGGCTCACTTACCGTTAACAAAACTCCCTACTCTCGAACAATATGATTTTGAAACTCTTGTTCAGCCACTTGTTGACGCGGCGGATTCTCCACTGTCAGTTAATCAGATAACACGCTATTTCTGTGGAATACCTACGCCGAGGCTGGTTCAGTACAAAGCCAGACAGATGGCCGGTTTCAGCCGGCTTGCGGCGCACAACTACAAAGCCGTAAAAGAATGGGTTCAATCACATAAGAACATTTAGCCAAATTCTTTGTTTGCGGATTTGCAGCCTGCCATCATTCAGAAAAGTATTATGACCATGGCCCTGCCGGTGGCCAGGTAGTTAATCCCGAATCTGCTGATGATACCGGCGTTAGAAAGTGCTGTATGCTTCTCACAACGCTTTGAAATGAGGTTGGTACATGTTCCTGCTTTAACCGATTAGAAGTTGCTGCCTGACAGAAGCGGATACATTCCTCACAGACCAGCCTCCAGATAGGGCAGCATCACTTTCTTGACACGACAGATCTCTCCATACTCCAGGAGTTTTTTGTAATCTGTTTTCAGACGGTTTCTGTAAAGTTTGAGTGCTTCAAGTACTATATCCATACCGATTTTATTTCGGAACTTGAAGCAGTCCGCTATGGTTTTCTCAGGGCTGTATATTTTGACCGACACTCCATCAAGTTGATGCTCTTCAACTCCAGCACTATAGCTGGCACTGGAAAACTTATGGACCTGGATGGGCGGGAAATCAAGTACGGGTGCTTTAGAACCAGCAGGCAGAGAAATAAATATTCTGTGAGGAATCTGTGTTGTAATTTCATGGAATGCAAGTGCTGATACAAGACATACAACAGCCTTTGGGATTTTTACTGCAACTGCAACCAGATCGGGATTGGAGCTCGCGCCACTCTCTGTAAGTCTGTAAACGCCTCTGGCAAGCTGCTCTAGTTTACCACTGTCTCGAAGTTGGTAAATGGTTCGAGGGTGTATCCCTGCTTGAACAGCAACACCAGTGCGAATAACTCCACCATGCTCAAGAATAATGCGTGTGGCCCTGTCCGAAACTGTACAGAGTTCTCCATTTTTCGCCATGGATAGATTCCTCCCTACATATCAACAAGTAGGGTATATATTATCCATTTACTCTATTTGTGCAAGCTGCCCCGTACAACCAGCAGTGCGGATAACTCTTGAAACCTCGTGTACGATTCGTTTCTTCCTGGTAAATGCGATTCGCAGCGATTCAGAATGGGTTCAATCACACAAGAACAATTAGTCATTTCTCTCTGCAGTGATAAGATTTTCCACAGAGCCGATCTCAACAAAGGAAACGCCCTTGCTTCTTCCGAAGTTGCCCCCTACAACAACAACCATATCCGTAAGCAGCATAACGGACTTATAAGCGTTGCTTCAGAGCCCAACACAGGCACAACATTCACCATTATACTACCCGCCATGCCTGATGCTGCAAGAGAAGATGTACAGAAAGCAGACATAACCCGGAGCAAAACAGGGGTGAGGTCTTCGTTCCATATTCTACTCATGGACGATGAAGAAATAGTAAGAGATGTAGGCACACAGTTGCTGGAGCGCCTTGGGCATATCACAGACACTGCAGTTCACGGAGACGAAGCTCTCAAGAAATACACAGAAGCAATGAATACCGGCAATCCCTTCGATCTTGTGATCATAGACTTGACCATACGGGGCGGGAAGGGCGGAAAAGAAACAATCGGAGAGCTGCTTAAAATCCACCCAGAGGCAAAAGTGATCGTCTCCAGTGGCTACTCCTCTGGTCCGATAATGGCAGATTACAGCTCATACGGTTTCTCCGGAAAGCTTGCCAAGCCATTTATGGTATCCGATTTAAAGGATGCGATTGCCATGGCGATGAATCTGAATAATTCTGGTATGGCTCAGTCAAACTGAGAGCTTTCCAGCAATGTCATCATGAAAACGAAGTTTAAGTCTGGGTTTTTTATTCAGGCGGAACAGACAGATCTGATTCCAATCCTGGTAGCGGCATATACATCTTTAGAATGAAAGCTGACGGAGCAGCTGCAATCAAGGTAGTTACGCTCTTGTCTGAGTGAGCCAGTGGTTAGGCTTCATAAGAATGGGCAGCAAACTGCAAGTTGGTTGCCCCATTCTTGATTTCTACTCATTCCGGAGAAGACGGGCACTTTTCTTTTCTCGATGCAGAAATGCTATATTGGACAGGCCTGAGTTGTGATACTTTTGAGCCTTTCCTGCTGCATTAGCAAAGCAGGTATGTTAATGTATGATGCAGACTTGTAAATAATTGTATTTCGCGGGCAGGAACCACCGGATTCCCTTAATGACAGGAGAAATTGTAATGCCTAAATTAACAGTTCTGGTTGTTAACCAGAGACCTTTCAGCCCGGATGTACACATTGCTGCTACTCTGCGAAACTTGAATATCCAGTCGGATTCAGTTGAGCTGGTCGTTAATCCGGAATACAAGGACATGATCACCCTGCAAACAACAGTTGCCATGGCGGCTGGAAAACATGGGCTGAAGGCAGACTTCACCAAGTGTATCTGCACGTCATATGACAGTAGCGACGGGGTTCGAGGGATTGCAGTTCAAGTCAATGGTGGGAATATACCCAGCGCATCAGCAAGCCTGTTTGGAAGACCCGATGAAACAACCAATACTGAGAGTGAGGAAAAAAACAAGGGAAATTGCTTTATTGCAACCGCAGCATTTGGTACTCCGGACGCTCCAGCAGTTACAATACTGAGGGAGTATCGCGAACATATTCTGAGACCCATGTCGCTGGGTCAACTGTTCATCAGGCAATACGAAAGGTTTTCCCCACCGGTGGCTGCGCTTATCGCAAAGAATCGAATGCTCAGGTTCATTGTAAGAAAGCTGCTTGTTTCCCCATTAAGCTGGTGTGCAAAGGGGGTTTTGAAGAAAGACCCCGGAACAGTCTGATGCTGTAATAATGCTGTTACTTCGGCTTCTCCGTGTTTGATACACTGAGATCCATTTCAGAAGGGAAAGTAATGACAGGTAAGAATCTTGTTGCAGTAGCATTTCTAACTGAGGCTACCCATTTGATTCCAAATGCAAACCAACTGCTTGGTGCATGGTTGAACTGTCTTGTGCCCAAAGAATGGGGAACCAGACGCTTCATTGGAACAGGCAGAAAAATCCCGGCGTTAATTGTGAAGGGTTTCTCCAATAGCACTGGAAGCATTTCTTTCAGCGACCTGAGTGCTTCCGAGAATATCAAAGGCCTGGAAAGATATACGCAGCGACCTCTTTCAGAGTTAACACTGGAATGCAAGACAGACAAATTCGCAGAAGAGACGGTATGGGTAGTTGGTTTCTTTGAGGATGCAGTGTAATTCCATAAGGAACCACTTATTGTAATTTCAAGCGTGAGAGATCAGATCATGTTCTTATAAGAAGGAGTGGGGCAACCAGCGTTTGCTGAACAACTCCATTTGCAAGTCACCTCGAAGAGCAAAATCTGTTCCACACCCCGGATTCTTGTGCATATCCAAAGTTCAACTTGGGATTTGCACGCTTTCTTGCTCTGAAAGAGGAAGCAATAGAAGCCTTCCCTTCGATAGAGAACTGTAACCCATCCAGGATTGTCTGAAATAGATTTCCCGGTGAGATGTTGCTTGTTCGAAGATGCAATGCGCTCAGCTGCTTTTGCGGGAATACCCCTTGTTAGCAGGCACCAGAGATTGCTGTAATGCCGTGCCATTCGTGGCTACCGCTTCTTATCCGGAGGACAACATCCTTCCTCATGCAAAATAGGCTTTTCCCGGAGCGTTCGTTAAGGTGCCAGCGCTCTTACAAGAAAAAGGAAAGGAGATTAGATAGCAAAAAGTGTTGCGTTGCGTTTAAAACCGATGTTGACAATATTGTTTCTGCTTAGTCAATAGAGGTAAAGGAGGAACCCATGTATTTTCTAGTTTTAACATTATGTGTTCTCTCAGACTTCACGGCACACAAAAGCGGGGCCTTGATTCCCACTGACAACATGTTTATGCAGTGCTCTTCTTCTCAGGACGAGCCGGGAACACCCGGACTCGGAGAATGGACCGGGCATGGTCCGTGGGGAGGGAAAGTTAATGTTCTGGTTACTGCCTGGAATAATGATTCAATAGTTCTTGCAGGATGCGGAGATTATTATGCTCCAGATATCGGGGGAGTTTTCAAAAGCACAGACGGTGGCATCACATGGGCTGAAACCGAGCTCTTTCCCATTAATGTTACCGATATCTGTTCCGGTGGACCTCAAGCTCCAAATTCTTTTTATGCAGCAACCAGAACAGGATTGTACCTGTCTCAGGACCTGGGTGAGACCTGGACAGTGATTGCAGGATTGGATAGCTCGCATGTGATCGCGATTGGTGCCAGTTACGGGGACGGGGATATCCTCATTGCAGGATTGGGCAATCTTGAGGGAGTGCGCCGAACCGACGATGGTGGAATAACCTGGGATGGAGTGGGTCTTTCTACCGGATACATGAATGGCTTTGGTTGTGATCCGATTCACCCGGATACGATGTACATTGCTTCGACATTCATGGGTGGTGGGCATGCGCTTTTCAGATCCACAGATGCAGGTGTTTCCTGGCGCCCGATAGGTCCATCTGGATACGGATGGGGCCTTCTTGTGGCCCCATTCGGTACAGGAGAGACCATTTTGCTAACGACTTCTGATGGCTTCTACATGACTGAGAATTACGGAACTGACTGGGAGCTGGTTGTTGAAGGCTCAAGTTATGCACCTGCTGCATGCGACGGCACAAATTTGTATGCACCTGTAATATCAGATGGTGGTGTGTACGAAAGTACTGACCACGGGCAGATCTGGACTCTAAATACACAGGGGATATACTCTTCCTACTGGCAAGCCGGTACTGCGACATCCATAGGATTTCTTGCTGGTCATTTAGGAGGTGTTTACAGGACTTCTACTCCTGGTGAAAACTACACGGTTTCCCAAAATGGAATTGGTAATGGGTATTTCTATTCTCTTAGCTATACATCATCCAACAACACTCTACTTGCGGGGGGATATATGCACGGGCTCTGGAAGAGCAATGACCTGGGAGCAACCTGGGAAATAGTCATTCCCGGACCGGGCAACTGGAGCATTTGCGACATCGCTCCTGAATCGGATCAGCACTACAATGGACCTGTACGCTACGCAGCCACCTATGACGGTATCTACAGATCTGAAGATGAAGGGGACAACTGGGAGGAAGCAGGTCTTCCTGGAATTGCATTCTCAAGTGTCGCCTTCCACCCGTCCAATGAGGATAATGCCTGGGCAGGCGCATTTGAAAACGGAGTGTACTACACCACAGATGGTGGTTCCACCTGGACCTGGGGAACGGGCCTTCCCTGTGCTTTTTATCCTGCAATAGAACTTATGGAAAATCTGTCTGGTGACATCAGGATTCTGGTGTCATACCAGTCGGATGGTGATGGAGTGTACTATTCTGACGATGGTGGAGCAAGTTATACAGAGGTGTATGTTCCCGGTTCAAATCACCCGGACCTCTCAGCCAACTGGGGAACACCAGTTGATCCGGTTGTTTATCTTACCGCTGATACCGGTATCTGGAGGTCTTTTGATTACGGCGAAACCTGGAGCTGTTGTACCTCTCCATACGTAATGTCCTGGGAAGTGCTTGGAACTATTGGCGCTAATGTTTTTTCCGGAGATGATGGATGTGGGGTTCAGTGGAGTGCAGACTTTGGCGAAACGTGGCAACCTCTTAGCACAGGTATAGAGGGTAAAGTCCTGTGGGACATTGTGTACGGAGCATCTCCCAATCAACTCTTCGCCAGTCTAAAAGGACTGGGTGTGTTTGAACTTACGGATAATCAGCTGGAAATACTTACGGATAATCAGCTGAGAATAGTGGAATCTGAAGATTATGATCATCTGTCAATTTATCCTTCAAGCAATCCTGTAATCTCTTCTGTGAGTTTCATTGTGACTGGTAACGAAAATGCGAACGGAGAGCTTTCAATCTTCTCCCCTGCTGGTAGGATTGTTTTCAGCAGAGAAATTGTAGCCGAAAACGAACCAGTATGGCAACCGGGTGAAGAAATACCTGAAGGTGTATATCTTGTAAGGTTTACCTCAGGTAGCGAAACTGCCTCTTCAAAACTGGTTCTGATCAGGTGATACAGCCGGTTACCTCACGAGAACAGTTTTTCGGGTGTATACATTGTTTCCGGCTGTAACCCGCAGGAGATAGCACCCCACAGGAAGATCCACGGTGTTCCACAGCAGTGTACCCCCGGTGGATGTTTCCTCTCTGGCTACCCTGCCCGTGTGGTCGAAAAGCACTGCGTGGAATGACTCTTCAGCACCATCACCGTTCAACTGCACTGAAAGAGCTTCCCGGAAAGGGTTGGGGAAAGCAGTAATAGAAATCGGATCAACGCTTGCCGTGTGTGTTCCAATGGAAGTAACATCGTTTCTGTCCACGAAGAAAATCACAGGATCAGGGTCGCTATCTGTGAAGTATGCCACCCAGTAGCCGTCCTGCGTGCTGCACACAGAAATGCTTCCGTTGAAAACACCGGACACGTTCTCTGCAACCACGTAAGCAAAGTCGTTCCAGCCGTTCTCGTAGTGACGGCATACAATGTCTGTTCCATTGCTCCATACCATAAGCATTCCAGGGTCATCAGGGTCAGCAGAAATGCAGGCCCCTCCAAAAGTACTGGGTGCTTCCCCGGTATAGGGCATGGTAGAAACTATTCCTGTTTCACAATCATGAAGGGAGTAATACACAGTTTCAGTTGAGTCACTCCAGAGGAAGATTGCGTTTGAAGTGCAGGAACCTGATGTGATAAGCTGGGGACTCTCATTTTCGTTTGTAGACCAGGTAAGGGTGTCAGCAGTAAGATAAACGGCAGACGCTGTTGTGTTGTGGCAGAGGGTAGCAATTCGCCAGGATCCGGGGGTGGGAGGCATAGGCCCACCTGGAACAAACTGTCTTGTTGCCATAACAGGATATCCTGAAGCATTCATCACCGGATACACAATGAATATGAAGTCACTCATGTAATCTGATCCACTCACAGGGTAGGGATCCTCCAGTATAAGGAAATCACCCATGGTGATTAATCCCGATTCCGAAACGGTGTACTCGCTGGTCTGCCAGTGAAAGCTGGCTCCGCTGCTCATGTAAGTAACTCTGTACAATCCCAGCAGGCCCTGGGCAGGGTTGGTGCTTCTTCTGAGAAGCCCTGTTCTGCAGAACTCAAACATGCATTCTAAAGAAATAGCATCTTCACTGACCATTGTTTCAGGATTCAGAGAAAACAGAGAGTCCCTTTTGGAAAACAACAGGTGAATGCCGCCGGAAGGATCTTCAGTGATCGTTGATGATGCTCCGTCCTGGCAGTACGGAAAGACACGGCCGGCAACAAAAGAAGGTCCGTCATATCTTCCCACAATTCCAATGTCTTCAGAAGTAGTCCAGGATAGCCACAGAATATTTGTGCCGTCATCAGCAGGAGTAATGTTCAGATTTGACGCTGCAAGACCATTCATCACGAACAAAGCCGTTAAAGCCAGTAGATACTTCATTATTAATCTTCCCTTCAAGCTAATACCAGTTTCCAAAAAAATAAAGTATTTAAGCTATAGTGTCAATAAAGTCTTCTCCCCTGGTTCCGGAGAAGTGTCTGTTCACAGCAGAAAAGAGTGATCAGAGGTCTATTGAGTTGAAGTCACCTGTAACTTTTCCTGTTGGAGACAGCCTTCATAGAAGGGAAAGTTGAATGCTGCCGCAACCTTTGAAGACCTGAAGAACCTCCTGCAAAGAAAGCCCGATCAATAATCCTTGACCGCCCATAACCTTCCCGGTATTCTCAAAAGGCAAAGCATCAGGAATAGCAACACATCAACAGGAGAATAACTTATGGTTCACGAAATTCTATTATGGGCAACAGTTCTAATACCATCGGCAATCATTGGAATACTGTGCGGCTACTTCATAAAAGGAAAATTTGGCATCATTCTTGCCGGAGCAATACCATGGCTCACCCTTCTTGCTATCATCCTCTACAACGAATACGCAATGCCCTACCAGAGTACTGATGCTTCCATGTGGCCGATTGTACAGCTTGTCGCCGGTACAATAGCAGCTATCACCGGCATTTCCGCCTGCATTGCTTCAAGGAAGTACCGGGAAAGGAAGAGGTAGAAGAAAGAAGCCGACAGCCCTGAACATTCGTCTAATCATGTTCATACTGAGGTTCTTTTCTACGAGCTTGATTCCGAAAACTTTCGGATAGATGTGCAAACCGATGATACCACAGCCTGGCTGCGCCAAGCAGATGGCAAAGCCTTTTCAGCGGGACAAATCTGTTATTTAGCGTCATATAAACATTGTTTTCCGAGGGTGAGTTGAGCCGAAATTCAGTTGTTGCAGAATTTGCAACAACTGCTGCAGATGGTAGTAGAAGGTAAATATGATCTCGGTCGCTTCTCCAATAATCTTCTTCTTGCATGTGTTGAAATGATAAAGGAGTGGAGAACAGCTACCACCAGGCAAAGAATCTTGACGGAGCCTTCCAAATTACAGATGAGTGCTGGTCTGGTGAGTGCTTACTGGTTGATGATATGATTGACTCTGGTTGGACATTCACTGTTGCATCTGTTTTGCTTCAAAAGGCTGGATGCACTGCAGTGTATCCTTTAGCTCTCGCACAAAATTCACCGTGAATGGGATAAGTATGCAGAAAGATGTTTTCTCCGTCATAGACACAAAAGTCATTCTTCTGCTTTGCGGTGTTTTAGGCAAAGAGAGTAATGCACAGCCACTAACACAATCAGAGTACACATCTCTTGTTAGAACCCTGATAAAGTTTGAAATGCGCCCCTGCGATATGCTTAATTCTAGCAGAATACCAGAAATTGCGGAGTACTCCAAGTTGGATACACAACGGTTGGATGCTTTGCTTTCAAGGGGTGTACAGCTTGGTTTCGCAGCAGAAGAGTGGGACAGAAACGGCATCCGGGTTATCAGCCGAAGTGAAGCAGATTATCCGGGACATTTGAAGAAGCACCTCAAAGACAAAGCACCTCCTTTACTGTTTTTCATTGGCAATCCAAACCTGCTTACCGGTGGAGGAATAGCAATTGTCGGCTCAAGAAATGTGGATAAACAAGGGGAGTTGTTTGCTCGTCAGGTTGCCAGGCAATGCGCAATGGATGGTATGTCTGTTGTTTCAGGTGGCGCCAGAGGAGTTGATCAGATAGCAATGAATGCCAGCATGGAGGTTGGAGGCATTACAACTGGAGTAATTGCCGATAATCTCTTGAAGAAAAGCCTTGAACGAAATGCCCGTAAAGCCATTTCCAGTGGCAATCTTCTACTGCTTTCACCCTACCACCCCAAAGCTGGTTTCAAAGTTGGCACAGCCATGGCCAGGAACAAGCTGATCTATGCAATGGCGGATTATGCTGTTGTGGTCAGTGCGGAAGCGGGACAGGGTGGTACATGGGCAGGAGCCAGGGAAGAGCTCAAACGGAAAAGTCCAAGACCTGTCTTTGTCAGAACCGGCGAAAACATCCCCTCCGGCAACAGCAAACTCCTTGAACTGGGTGCAATTGAATGGCCCGAGTTAAAAGAACCAGAGTATATCAATCAGCAGCTAAGCGAACTGGCAACAAAAAGAAAGAGCAATAGAAAAGCAGAACAGCAGAATCTGTTCGACTTCGCTGATCCCGGAATTACAATCACCCAGCAGGTTAGAGAAACAGAATACCCATACAGTACTGATACGAAAACCCGGCAAACGAATGAAGCTGGTAACATTCCGCTTTCAGTCTACGAAGCTGTGCTACCTGTTGTTCTTAGCAAACTCAGC
>JAIOSV010000080.1 GCA_021107435.1 Candidatus Sabulitectum sp.
TCAGATCACTGTCGTATGAAACTCCCACAGTAAGGTCTATTCTACGCACCTTTTCTGCTGTGTAGTTAACTATTGAATTGCCTGTGAGCTTTGAGTTGGGGATTATGATTTTCTTGTTGTCAACTGTTTTCAGCGTAGTGGCCATAAGGCTGATCAGGTCCACAACACCGGTGTCGCCACTGGCTTCAATGTAATCGCCAATTTTGAATGGTCTTGTTATCATGAGTATTACTCCGGCAGAGAGGTTGGAAAGCGATCCCTGAAGAGCGAGACCAATTGCGAGAGCAGATGCTCCCAGAATGGCCACAATGGATGAGGTTTGAACACCGAGCTGTCCCAGCGCAGCAACGATAATGAATGCCATGAGAGACACATAAGCAATTGAGCAGGCGAAGTTTACGATAGTAGCATCAATTGCCTTCTTGAGAAGAGCTTTTCTTACAATCTTTCGAAATTTAATGGCAATCCACCGGCCCACAATAACTATTGCCAGAGCAGTCAGAATTTTGATTCCGTAAGTTGACAGCATGTTCGGCAGTGAGTCCAGAAATTCCTGCATTTGTTCCTCCTTCTGATGAATGATACCTCTTCAGGATTATAACAATTCGAGAGATTCCCGCGGAGTCTTGAAAAAATCACAGATTATGGTATTCTATGTAGCACAATGCCGACTGATGTCACACCACTCTGGAAGGCGAAAAAATGAAAGTCAGGTCTCTGAAACCCTCTGAGCTCAGATGGACATGTCCCGCGGATATTTTTGAATTCGACAAAAGCAGTGAGATCACTCCCTCTAAGGACATAGTGGGTCAGGACCGAGCTGTCAGGGCGGTAAAACTTGGGCTTGAAATATCAAGCAGCGGCTACAACATGTTTGTAACCGGGGTTTCCGGGAGCGGCAGGGAAACCACGGTTAAGCGGATTCTTGACCAGATTGATACAACTACCGATAAGCTCACAGACCTCTGTTACGTCTATAACTTTGATGATTCCACCAGACCCCGGGCTCTTGTTTTCCCCGCAGGTGAAGGAAAACAGTTCAAAGAGGGAATAGAGCTGTCCGTAGAGCTTTTGCAGAAGAACATTCCTGTTGTGCTCAGAAGTGAGAGTACAGCCGCTGAAAAGGGTATACTGATTGAAAACTTTTCTGAGCAGAAGAAAGAGCAGATGGATAAGGTGGAGAAGGCGGCAATAAAGGCCGGTTTCGCCGTTGTAAGTATACCGGTGGGACAGGGGCAGAGCAGACCTGATGTGCTTCCTGTAATTGATGGGAAGCCATATACCTACGAGGAACTGCAGAAGCTGGCCGCAGAAGAGAAGATTACTCGGGAGAAGCTGAAGGAGTACAGAAACCTCCATGGTGAGCTGTTTAAGCTGCTTACTACCGCTATAAAACACACACAATCCATTGAAATAAAAGCTCAAGTGGAGATTGAGAGACTGTACAGAAGAATACTGAAACCCACTGTGACAGGAATACTGGACAGGCTGTCCGGTCTTGGGAATAAGGAATCTGCGGAATATGTGAAGCGTATCGAGGAGACTATTCTCACCAACATCGATGTGTTCTCGGCAAATTCCGAAGAAGCTGATCCGTACATAATATTCGAGGTAAACTTGATTGTTGATAATTCCACACGCAAAAAGCGTCCGGTTGTCGTGGAACAGTTCCCTGATGTAGTGAGGCTTTTCGGAAACATTGACCGGATTGTGATAGACAACAAACCTTACAGCGATCACACCATGATACGTGCTGGATCATTCCTGAGAGCAAATGGCGGATATCTTATCATTAATGCCATGGATGTTGTTCGCCAGCCGGAACTGTGGCAGAATCTTATTCAGACAGTACGAAATAGAACTGTCATAACCAGACCAAACGAAATGACCAGAGCATTCATGCCCATTGAGCTGCAGCCGGAGCCTATTGATGTTGATGTTAAGGTTATTCTGATCGGGCCCGGATGGCTTTATTCGACCCTTGCATCCCATGATCCTGACTTTGGCTATCTGTTCAGGATCAGAGCGGATTTCGATGACAGAATGGATTTAAACCCTGAAAACATCCAGGATTTTGCAGGGGTGATTGCCTACATCTGTCAGTCGGAATCGGTTCTTCCCCTGAGCAGAGATGCAATGGCTTCCATCGCGGAACAGGCAGTCTGGCTTACCGGAAGGAATGACAAGATTTCCTTGAAGTTCAACATGGTGGCGGACTATGTAAGGCAGGCGTCCTACTGGGCCGGGCAGGACAGCAGAGATACTGTAACCGCTGACGATGTTGACAGGGCTATTCGGGAAAAGCACTACAGACTGAGCCTTGGAGAAGATTACGCCACGAACAGGATACTGGAAAATCAGGTCATGGTGGATACCGATGGCTTTGCTGTCGGGCAGCTTAACGGTCTTGCCGTGTACTCCGGAGTTGACCATTCTTTCGGTCTGCCCAGCAGGATAACCGCGACTGTGAGTCCCGGTGTTGAAGGGATTGTTAATGTAGAGCGCGAATCAGAGCTGTCAGGGCGAATACACACAAAGGGCGTTTATGTAATTACGGGATTCTTCCGGGAGCACTTTGCTCTGGATTATCCCCTCAGCCTTTCGGCGGGAATAGTATTTGAACAGAGCTACGGAGGAGTTGACGGAGACAGTGCCAGTTCCACCGAGTTGTATGCGCTGCTCAGTGCCTTGTCCGGTGTTCCCCTCCGACAGGATATTGCTGTTACCGGTTCAGTGAACCAGCACGGCAGGATTCAACCCATTGGTGGCGTGAATTACAAAATTGAGGGCCATTTCAGGGTTTGCAAAGAGAGGGGTCTCACGGGCACTCAGGGTGTGATGATTCCAGATTCTAATGTTGTTCATCTTCAACTCCACCGGGATGTGATTGAAGCAGTTGAAAAGAAGCAGTTCCATATCTATCCCATTTCCACTATAGAGGAAGGTATTTCCCTGCTTGCCGGTATTGAAGCCGGTGAAAGAAGCATCCATGGAACCTATCCTGCCGACACAATTCTGGGCATGGTAGACTCAAGACTCAGGCAGATGGCGGAGACCATTCGGGATTTTGGAGGAAGACACTGAAAAAGGTAGTTTCATTAAGCTGGGGTGAACTGGAGGCTGGCGGCTCGAACCTTGGTGATGCCGTTATCTTCAAAGCCCAGTTCAATGCCCTGAGCAAAATGAGAGTTGAAATTGGGGTTCTTTCCGCAGATACTGACCGCACAAAACAGAGGTATCCCGGGGTCAAGTGCTTTGATACTTCCAGAGGCAGATTGAAAGCTATTATCGCAGGAATACAGTGGAGTGATATAGTAATTGTCGGTGGCGGGGAACTGGTACAGGATGTATCATCATTGTTCTACAGCCCTTTTAATCTGCTGCCGCTTTTTCTTGCCGTGCTTTTTCGGAAAAAAGCATTTGCCTGGGCTGTGGGTATCGGGCAGGGATCGGAACTTGCCCCCCTGACTCCCCTTCTGGTGAAGCTTGCTTTGAAGGTGTGTGACGGAATAACCGTTCGGGACAGGGGTTCTTTCAATGTGTTGCACAGACTGGGGTTCAGGGAACCCGGGATGATACTCACAGCAGATTGCGCCCTGACCCTTTCAAAAGTAAACCCGGAGCAAATACAGTCAAACACTCTGGGAGCTGCTCCAAGGGATGTTTCAAACAGATCAAGAAAACTCCTGCCACTTGAACTCCGAAAAAAACTGGGTTTGTGCAAAGAGGCAGATCCCCTTCCAGCAGCAGATGCATGGGCCGATATCCTCGACAGACATGTGAACAAGCACAGTTCGAGAATCATCCTTTTCCCCTTTCATACAGGTTCCCTTTCAAACGACGATCATGAGTTCTGTGATCTGGTAATGAGTCGAATGCGTCATGCATCCCGTGTCACGCTTGCGGATCCATCGAAACCGGGTGAATTTGTTGATCTCATTTCCCGCTGCAGAGTACTGCTTACAACGCCTCTTCACGGGTCAATAATATCTGTCGCGACTGGGACTGTTCCCGTGTCTATCTCATACGCCAGTAAGTGCATAAGATTTATGGAGCAGGCGGAACTGGAGGAATACACTCCATCAGGTAAAGCCGGTATTCCTGGAGAAACAGCCATTGCCGCAGTTGAGAGAGCATGGATTAATTCTGAAAACATTCAAATGAGGATGACGGCAGTAAGAGAAAAGCTTGTTGGGAGAGCAGAAAAAACAGCGGAACACTTCAGGAAGACATTCAGGTTATGATCCCTGGAATTCATGTTTCAACTGCCGGAGGTATTTACAGGGCTCCTCTAAAACTCAGGGAGATGGGGTTTTCCACCGGACAGATATTCACAGCAAACCAGAGAAGATGGAAAAATGGAGAAATATCCCCTGCCGATACAGCAAAATTTCGTGATGCAGCAGAGGGGCTCACCATTATATCACACGCATCGTATCTGATCAATTTGTCTTCAGCTGATCCTGAGGTTGTTGAGAAGTCACACATTGCTCTGCTGGAAGAACTGAACCGTTGTAAAACCCTTGGCATCCCGTATCTGGTGATGCACCCCGGGGCTCATCAAAAGGCTGGCCTTGAGAAGGGGATTGAAATGATATCATACTCCCTGAGGCAACTTCTTCCTGCTGTAAAAGCTGGTCCAATGCTTCTTCTTGAAAATACTGCCGGTGCCGGCACTACTATCGGCTGCCGCCTGGAGGAACTTGCCGCCATCAGGGATAGTTCCGGAATTTCCGGGCTAATAGGCTACTGTATTGATACAGCTCATGCGCACGGAGCGGGATACAAAATTACCAATTCGGGAACGGTATCCGTTTTTGTTGAGCAACTGGACAGCATCCTCGGCAGCGGAAACATTAAAGCCTTTCATCTCAATGACTCAAAAGTGGAATGCGACAGCCGTCGTGACAGGCATGAGCATTTTGGTGAAGGAACAATTGGTCTTGACGGTCTCCGTTATCTTTTCCGGGCACCATTGCTGTCTCAAATTCCAGGGATAGCGGAAACTCCTGGTACTGATGACGAAAGAGCCGCTGATATACGGAAGCTCTCACAATAATAATGAAGGGAAATTTGATGAGGAAACTGATAATTTCTGGCTTTCTGTTCCTGTTTTTCGCTTGCGGAGAACCGGCAGAAGTTGTTACCGATACCGCTGGTTCACTGGTTTCAGCGGACATTGCCACAGATCCAGTGGCTCTTCTTACTGCGGTCACAGATGCCGTATTTGCTGTTGAAGCAGTTTCATACAGCATAGCCCTTGATGGTTTTTTTGTAGATGGAGATACCACTGACATTTCCGTAGCCGGTGAGGTTGTGCTTCAGAAAGGAGCTACCACGGATGAAGCCCTTGTTTTTGCCGACTATACCTTAACCATTGGAGATGAGGTTGTTCCGGGAACAGTAGCCTCAGATGGAGTAACCGCTTATTTCATTGACCCTGTTTCTGAGGGGTTCTACTTTGGAGCCATCGCCGAAGGGGCTTCCCGTCTGGTTCAGAATGCCCCTCAGGGAATTATCATGGTGGAATATCTGATTACCACTGAGCCCTATGGAGCCGAACTGAATGCTGCGGGATACGAAATGCTTGAGCAGGAGACAATTGAAGGCAGCCTTTGTTTTGTAGTAGCGGTACAGATGCCTCCCTACACATCCACCTGGTGGATTGACGCAGAGACACACCTTCCCAGAGCAAACAAGATATCTGTCTGGGGTCCCGACGGATTGGGAATGGAATACACCGTTACCCTGATTGACCTGGATGTCGAAGCTCAGCCGGATCCTTCAATTTTTCAACTGCAGCCTCCGGAGGGATACACCACTGAGGAATACACTGGTGCTGTCTCTGTGGGATCTGCTGCTCCTCTCTGGACACTTGATACACCGGATGGAGGAAGCATTTCTCTTGAAGATTTCCGAGGGCAAGTTGTTATCATGGACTTCTGGGCAACATGGTGTGGTCCATGCCGTCAGGTTATGCCTGCGCTTCAGGAAATTCACGAGACATACGGTGAAGAGCTGACAGTCATAGGTGTGAATACCTGGGAGAGAGAAGACCCTGCAGCGTTTATGACCGACAACGGTTACACATATCCCATTGTAATCAATGGTGATGCTGTCGCGCAGGAGTATTTCGTAGAGGGCATTCCCACATTTTATGTGATTGCACAGGATGGCACTGTTGCTTTTCATGCAGTTGGAGCAGATCCTGCAAACGAGGAAGCTTTGGCTGAAGTACTGGGAACTCTTCTGGCTGAGTAAAGTAGATGGGGGAGGCGGGAGTATTCCCGCCTCCTCTGAATTGTCATTTTTTGAAGGGAAAACTGCATGAGAAGCGTCATTCTGTTTCTTCTGGTATTGACTGCCATTGTCACCGCCTCTCCCGAAGGGGACATGAGCACGGTAATCGACGCGCTGTACAGGGCAGATGGCGAGACTGTTTATAAAGGACTTACAATCGAGAACCAGGAAGCCCTGGCAATGGTAATCGCCATGGTGAGACTTGCTCCTGATCAGATTGCTCTTCAGCTTCGCCAGCTACTTGATGTTCAGATCAGCCCTTCGGAAGTTACTTCCTTGAGTGAGCAGGAACTTATAACGGTTATCATTGATTCCCCCTTCTTCAGAAATGAAATTCCAAACTCAAGGGATATGATTGCCTGCGACAGCCATACTATGCTGGGCGATACTGCTCTGGTTTATATCTCAATTGTTAACGAGGATTCTGTTTACCGCTATCATATGATGTTTCAGGAAGGAACCTGGAGAATAGCAGAAAGCTTTTTTTAAGAAAGCCAGAATACTGCAGAGAGGAGGAAGACCTGTGAGATTCTTTGTTTTCGTTGCCATGTGTCTTGTTTCACTGGCAGGAGCTGTGGGTACCGGTTTCCCCGAAGATCCCGCCGGAGTTGATGTAATAGACAGAGCTTACTACAGGGGCTTCACTGACGGGGGCGAAGTACTTTTATACATAAGGCTTTTCAACAATGGTAATCAGGGAACAGTAGAGCTTCTCAATGGTACACCTGCTGACGGGGGCTATAAGTGGGAATTGATATACTCCTGGCAACCAGCGCTGTATGACGGATCACCACTTACATTAGACCAGGTAAGTGTTATCAGCGTTCAATCCTGCGACAATCGTCTTCTTATCACATGGATTGACAGACTGTACAGCGAGTACATTGAAGGACTTGGCTCTCTGTATCTGGAATATGATCTTGAAAGTGGAGAGATAGGGGAAACCCTGGAGGATTGAAATCGTCTGTACACCTCAGCTGTTGATTTTATTCAAGATATTCTCGGCGGCTTTTACAATCAAATTGTGAGCAGGATAGAAGGACTGATACGGCTGCGCTGAGTATGAGAAATTAATCAGTTGTTCCAGAGTTATCCCATACTGGATTGCCATTGTGATTTTGTCTACTTTGTCGGTAACCGGCTTGCCGCTCACAAACTGTCCCCCGATGATTCTGTGAGTTTTCCTGTCGGCAATAAGCTTCAATCTTACCTTTGTTGTACCAGGCATGATTGGAAAAGCGGTAGTGAACTCAGCATAACCTACTTCAATATCAAAGTGCTTTCCTGCAGTGTTCTCAGAGAATCCAGTTCCCCCGATATAGAAATCACCTATTTTAGTCGCAGTTCCATTGAAAAACCCGGGATAAGCCCTGTTCCCTCCCAGGAAGTTGTTTGCCAGAACCCTTGCCATGGGAACAGCGTTCGTCGCAAGCTTGCCGGAAACAATTTTCCCTGTTATTCCACTTGTGAACTGGCAGCAGTCACCTGCCGCATAGACACATTTAATGTTTGTTGCCAGCTTGTTGTCAACAACGATGCCGTCCTGTTCGATTTTCAGATCAGTACCGGCGAATAGCTCCAGATTGGGTTTCATCCCTACAGCAAACACAACAAGCCCGGGAAGAGCGGCAGCACCAGCTTCACTGCAATGATCCATCTGGTCAAAGTGAATAATCTGCGTGTTCTCAAGCAGAACCTCTTCAACTTTATCAGTTCCACCGAGAGATGTTACTTTGCTTTTTAAATGCAGATTAATGCCGGATTTTATAAGGGATTCCTGGGTTTCTTCAACAATTTCATAATCAACCATATTGGGTAGGATGTAGTCTGCCATGTCAACAAGATGGGTTTCAACCATTCGTTCATTCAATGCTTGAGCAAGTTCGATGCCGATAGCTCCCGCCCCGACAACAACTGCCTTCTTCAAACCGCTGTTAACCAGTCCCATGATTTTCTGAAGGTCTTTTTCAGTCTTGAAAGTCATGACTCCGTCGAGATTACGCCCCGGTATCGGTGGAAGAATGGGTGTAGCTCCGGTGGCAATAACAAGTTTATCGTATGAGATTTCTACATTTTTTACGGTCGTCACGGTTTTTGCGTCAAAGTTCACTTTTGATACCGTGTCCCTTATCAACGAGGCTTTTGCTTCTGTGACAATAGCATCCTTTTTCAGTGTTTTTTCAAAAGGCAGCAAGCCTTCGATTACATAAGGCATGGCACAGTAGATCATTGAATGATTTTCCGGGCGGATGATTCCCACACTCATTTTGCCCTGAACTGTTTTTGCAATTGTGATTGCCGCAGGACCGCCACCGATAACCAATATGTTGTATTTGTCCATTCTGCTAATTCCTTGGAGTGAGTGTAAACGCCAACAGTTAAGTATGTCTAACTCGGCAATATATAACAATCCGCTGCTTCCTGTCAAATTTTGTGAAGATTGAGCAGTCTGTAGAAAAGTTGTTTCTTGCGTATATTCATGCACTTGTATTTTAAAGTCTATTTGCTGAGGAGGATGAAATGTTTCTGATACTTTGTGCTTTGACATCTGCTGCTGTTTTTGTGCAACCTGAGACTGGCTGCGCCGTTCCGACAGACTTTACCGGTCAGGGTTATTCCGAGCTGATTGAACCGGTTACTCCGGGAGTAGGCGAGTGGACCGGGAACGGTCCGTGGGGCGGTAACCTCAGAGGTCTGGCAGTTTCCGAATCCGATAATGACATTGTGATTGCGGGATGCGGATTCAACATGGCTTCCGACGCAGGTGGTGTGTGGAGGAGCACAGATGGCGGTGTAACCTGGAGTGTGACTGAGCTGGCTCCTATTCAGGTGAACGATATCTGCTCCGGCGGACCGGCAGCACCTAATACATTCTATGCCGCCACAAGAAGCGGTCTCTATATTTCGACGGATAACGGAATAACATGGAACACCGTTTCCGGCATGGCTTCCTCTTACGTAGTCCGTATTGGAGTTAGTTGTTCTGATCCTGATCTGCTGGTAGCGGGGCTTTCATCCAGCACCGGAATTCGCAGATCCACTGACGGCGGAGCGACATGGGAGACGGTAGGTATCAACAGCGGATACAT
The DNA here is from genome assembly GCA_021107435.1 of Candidatus Sabulitectum sp. GTDB lineage: Bacteria > Fermentibacterota > Fermentibacteria > Fermentibacterales > JCC-6 > Sabulitectum. Next base: position 9,390 of record JAIOSV010000080.1, read on the forward strand.
GAAGGGGTTCGGCTGCGACCCTGTCCATCCCGATACAATGTATGTAGCCATGTTCGGCTTAAGCTCTTCCCTGTACAAATCCGCAGACGGCGGGGCTTCCTGGTCTTCCACAGGGCCATCTACCTCTGGCTGGGGTCTGCTTGTCGCGCCGTTCGGCTTATGGGATACAATAATTATCAGCACATCCGACGGATACTATATGTCAACTGATTGCGGTGTAAGCTGGAATCTTGTAATTTCCGGCGTCAGCTATGCTTCGGCTGTCTGCGATGGAACAAATCTTTATGCTCCTGTAATAAATGCCGGGGGCGTGTATGAAAGTACAGACCAGGGAACTACCTGGACATTGAACACACAGGGAATTGTCGCGTCCTTCTGGCAGGCTGCGTGTGCTTCCTCAGCTGGCTATCTGGTTGGTCACTGGGGAGGTATTTACAGATCAGAGACTCTCGGGGGTGAATATGTTGTTTCCCAGTACGGGATTGGCAATTCATTTGTGCATACTTTGTCCTACACCGCTTCCACTGGAACTCTTCTTGCCGGTGGAGACGCTCACGGAATCTGGAAGAGTACTGACGGCGGGTTGAACTGGAACATGATTACACCGGGACCGGGCCACTGGTCAATACGCAATATTGCACCGAAGAACGATGACGATTACACCGGTCCGGTTCGATATGCTGCTACAGGAGCAGGTCTTTTCAGGTCGGATGATGCAGGTGAGAACTGGGTTTCAGCAGGTTTTTCCGGCACACAGGTATCATGCGTTGCCTTTGATCCATCCGATCCGGACAGGGCATGGGCGGGCACTTCTACCGGAGGCATTTACTACACCACAGACGGTGGCGGTACCTGGACTCTGGGAACAGGGTCTTCCGCAGGATTCTATCCTGCAATAGAGCTTATTGAACTGACTACAGGCGAGTTTCGAATACTGGTGACATTTCAGGTGAATGGTGATGGTGTTTACTACTCCGATGACGGGGGAGTTTCCTACACCCTGGCACCTGTTTCCTGTACTTACCTTCCTGACCTCGCTTTGTCGCCGCACACGGGAGTTTCCGGACCCACAGCATTTCTCGCCACAAGCAGTGGAATCTACCGGTCTTACGATTATGGAGAAAGCTGGAATGCATGCCCCGGCTCATCCGGACACTTCTGGGCTGTACAGGGCTCCCTGAGTGATAACGTATTCGGCGGAACTAACGGAACCGGCGCCAGGTGGAGCCCCGATGACGGAGACAGCTGGCAGCTTCTGAACAACGGCATAGCAAACAGAGTGGTCTGGGATATTGTTCATGGTCAGGATCAGACACAGCTATTCGCCGGCCTCAGGGGTTTCGGAGTTGTTGAACTCACAGACCCCGAACTTGGTATTGAAACCGGTGATTATGCCGGTTCATCAATTACCCTGACCGTGTCACCCAATCCGGCAACTTCTTCAGTTAACTTTGTCACCGAAGGCTTCACTGAAGACACTGCCCTGATATCAGTTTACTCTTCCGCAGGAAGACTGGTTCACCGGGAAACCATCACTGCCGGAATTGGCCACTGCTGGTCTCCGGGGGTTGAAGTTCCAACTGGTATTTACCTTGTAAGAGCTTCCTGCGGCGAGAGAACCGCCGACTCAAAACTCGTGCTTGTAAAGTAAGAATATGATGGCCCCCTCAATTCAGAGGGGGCCACACTTCCTCTACTTGCCCAGTAGCTTGTAACATACGTGCTCTTGGCTTTCATTTCTTCCATAGTTTTCTAGAGGCAGGTTCAGGGAGATATCCAGCATTTCGGCACCTTCGATGTTCCATCCCGTGACCGAATAATCATCTCCATTCCCCAGAGAAAAATACACTATACCCGCATTAAGAATTCGAATCATAGTGAGCATATGAATACAATTCTCTTCAGGAATCGCACCACTGAGTTTACCTGATGCTAAAATTGTTGAACATCGGCAGCCTCCCAGTTGGTGAAAAAGCTCAATCCTGATGCACAACCTGCCCCAATCTAAAGTACCTTTGCTCTGCTCTGCTGCATTTTGTTGTGGATCTAATTCAGTAGACAGAGTCCTATCGTTTCAATTACTCTTTGGGATTCAATCCTGCAAAAATACAATCCTGATGAAACAGGTTGCTTGTTTTCACAGCAGCAATTCCACTGAACAGAGTGTTCTCCCCGAACAAGTTCGTTATCTAGAAGCGTTGTTACCGATCTCCCGGTGAGATCGAACACCTTCAGAGTAACAAAACCTGGATCAGTCAGCTCGAAGGAGATGGCAGCACTGCTTTTGAATGGATTGGGACTTGCATGTAGGTTCAGATGCCTGGAGGGTTCCAGTGTAATTCCGGTCTGGGTAACCATGAAGTTGATCGTGTCAGAGGCAATCGTGATTCCATCGTCCCAAGAGGTTACAATAAGTTCATTAGCACCCAAATCTGCGTAGAAGAAGTCTTCCTTGTAGGTGTACTTCAGACCGGTACCGAAAGCATACAAGTAACCGTCGGTACAGGCGTAGTACATAACGCCATCGGTGATTGACGGGCTGGACTGGAACCCGAGATTCGGATTGCATGATGTCCTGTAGCTCCATACTTCTGAACCTGTTTCTATATCCAGTGCAACAACGCTGGCGCTATCATGAGTAGGCTGAGTTTCACCAAAGAAAACAAGACCATCGGCAATTCCCGAAGACCCATGCTGATTGTAGGGAGCTGTCCACACCGTGGAACCGTTCAGGGCATCAAGGCAATAGTATGGCTCTATTTCACTGGCGAAAAACAGCTGATCATCATGAAATGCCGGTGTTGCTGTTACCTCTCCGGTCAAAGTGCTGATCCATTCCGTAGTGCCGGTTACTGCATCTATAGCCAGTGCATATCCATAAGCACCGCAGATGTAGACCATCCCGTCTTCGATCAACGGTGAAGAATCCCAGTACCCGCTGGGGCAATCGGTGTTCTGCCAGATCACCGAGCCATCAGTAACATCCAGAGCATAGAGGGAATGTTCCTGAAATGTAGGGACAAACAGCATCTCATTCCAGGCTGTCATGGAGCAAGCACAACCGAATTGCTGATCAGTTTTCCAGAGCATTTCTCCTGACATAATGTCCAGGCAGTATACACTCCCGCTGGTGGCGTAAACCTTATCCTGCCAGAGTACAGGAGGGCCATGGGAATTGAAAAAAGTTTGACAGGTATCATCATATGCCCAGTATTTCTCCCCGGTATAGGCGTCGAGGCAAAATATGGAGTCTGCTGAAGTGTACAACCGTCCATCAACGACGGTAACGGCATCGTCCGCATAACCGGTATCGTAAGTCCAAATAACACTTCCAGTTGCCGCATCAAGGGCATATAGTGTATTTGTGGTTGCCTGCCCAATGCTGTCAGATGTATAGAACACCATTCCACAATATGTCACCGGCGTAGGGAATTCATGAAGAAATCCAGTTATCGGAGCAGACCATAGAATAGTGTTGTCGTGTGGAGCCGGAGCTTCGGAATAAGCTGTTCTGAGCTCATTAGCCATGTATGTATACCAATCGGTATTTAGTCTTGGGGTCTGAACGCTCGGAGAACCGTTTAGGGAATAATGAACCGAATCCGGTATTTCGTTGTCATTTTCGACTATTGCCCGAAACGGTAACCAGTTACCATCGTAGGTATCCCCATCAATCGGCTCTGTAATAGAAACACTTATTGCAGAGACAAGAGAAATGAACAATGAAACAAAAACTATCATTACTGTTCTCCTTTAAGCCATGACGTTTGCATAACCAGCACAGTATTTATAAGCCAAGAACATCACCGCTGTTTCTGGTTGATTCAGTTGTTCAAAATTTTATTGCTCTTTGCCCTTGTTTCAGAATTACCAGGGAAACGATAATGTTCCGCAGCATTAATCACAAGGGGGTTACTTGAGTGTAAATTATTATGTCCGAATTATTTGTCTGGACTAGAAGCTCGTAAATGCTATTATCTACTCAGTGGATTATATGCCACGAAGAAAGCGATTGTCGTTCATAGATATCTTATGGGTATAGACTTGACCGGTGTACGCCAGTGGCGTATACGTAGAACATGAAATTTCACTAGTGTCCCATCATAAGTCGAACAGGGACAACTGGTTAGGGTTATTATATCCACTCATGAAGCCTGTCATCGGTAAATAGTTGCTGCAACCCATCATAACAAAATGGAGACACGCTTAATACCTGTAGAATATTGTAGAGAGATAAATTCTCCAAATTCAGTCTTTTGCGTATTATTGCAACAAGCACATAAACCGAGACGCCAATCCATATCTGTGTCTTCACAGCATTTAGGCTGTGACCAAAGAATGTCTGTATTCGGAGATGCTGCTTGATCCATTTGAAAAACAACTCGACCTGCCAGCGTCCTTTATAAAGTGCCGCGATTGTTGATGCTTCCAAATCAGAATTGTTAGTCAGAAACAAATACACATTTCCCTCTTCGGGATCTCTATACCGTATCCTCCTAAGAACTGCTGGATACTTCGCATAACTGCTTTCCTTCTCAGCAAAAACGATTTGATCTGAAAGAATGTCCCTTTGGGACTTATCCCTGGGCAGAGAATATCTTCGCTTGAGGAGTACATTCCGTTTGGCACGGGTAACGAAGAAAGCTCCACTCTGTGTAATTCGAAACAATCTGGTGAAGTCCATATAGCCCATATCCATGACATAGTAAGCACCTGGCTCAAGGATAATCCTGTCAAGAATATTGACATCATGAGGCTTTGCAGCTGTGATATCAATGAAAGTGGGAATGGAGCTGGGCAACTCAAGAAGCGTATGCAACTTAATTCCTCCGCGTGATTTTCGAAATTCTGCCCATGGAAAAAGAGATAAAGACATGGAGATCGTTGTAGAATCAAGTGCATATACTGGTTCGTTGATCTGATCGCTGAATTTCTCATCAGCATAAAGTTTCCTTGCTGTACTGATGAGTACTTGAGCCAGCTCTGCGTAGATGCGCCAGTCCCTGTTCATATTCGCGTTGGAGAGGTTGTTGCGAGAAATACTTCCACGGATTCCCATGTGATAAAGTTTGTTTTGATTGGCGTTCAAACACATAATGATATCTCTGAGACTGTTTCTGTAGGTCAGCTGACCGAAAGCCATGCAGTAAAACTGGCTCTTGCAGGAGAAATGCTGGATTTTGTAATCTCCAGAGTACTTGTTTACAATTCGCGCAAATGACTTGTATGGAAGATGATCCATTACTTGTGAGAAGACGAGTCGGCCTGAATACATGCTTTCTCCATTCTATTATGAAGAAGCAATATGCCTGTATAAGGCGTTTCAAGTCGTTACCCATCTTCTATTCCTCTATCTGTATATCCAACCATATATTACGGAGTTGACTTTCTTCAACGTTGGGACACTAGTACCCTGTCAGGGAATAACTGTCGCATTCTGCTGGCTCTTAAGAGCCCCAGCGGCGTTACTGGTTCAATTACATAGCGGTGCTATGCGCATAAACCAGTGCCTTGCTGGAACTCTTAATAGCA
>JAIOSV010000006.1 GCA_021107435.1 Candidatus Sabulitectum sp.
AATGCCGTAGAGTGCTGTGGTTACGAGGCTTGCGAATGCATAATCCGGAGGCATACTTTTACAGTATGTCGAGGACTGATGCATGAGTATAACGAAGTAGCCGCTGCTGTATACGGTGTTGCAGTAGAGTATTTGTGATGGATTCGGGCTAATGATGATCTCGATCATACATTCAAGCTGATGGATGGATTGAGTACCCTCAGACCTGAACTGATCATGGAACTTCTTGTGTCTAGCCGGTCCGTCAGAGTGAAGCATCTGTTTCTCTGGAGCACGGAGAGAACCGGACACGGCCGGTTCGATAGTCTCGACTCTGCCAGGATGAACCTCGGGATGGGTAAGCGTCAGCTGTATGTCGGAGGCAGGTATGACTCCAAGTATTGGATAACGGTTCCTGCTGAATCCCCGGAGGTGTTGCCGGATGTATGATCCGGGGTATGCTGCGCAGTTTTACCTCTATGCAGATCCCTGAGAGTTCCAGAGGACATTGGCAAGGTTATCATCAAGATCCATATTGAATGAGAACAGAAACTTAGCCTGTATCAGAACCGTTTTCGAAGCTCAAAAAAATAGTTCGGAAAAACCGGCAGGAAACAGGTCAAATGTATACGGAGAAATAATCTTCGATTGTCATGGTATTTCTGTCCCGTCCCTGACTCACCCAAATGATATATGCATCAGGATACATCTCCATAAGAGAATCGACGCCCTCCTGCAATATGCCGTCGTGTTCCATGTAAGGCAGGGCATACACAAGCCAACCCTCCGCGCATGATAAACTCTGCCAGTCGGGTATCCAGAGATATCCTGTCTGCAGACCTGTTACTTTCATCAGATCATGGGAAGCCTGAGTTGCTTCCTCTTCCTCATTAGATACCGCGCATGCCATAACCCAGCCGCGAGTATAGAGTTCGATATGCATTCTTTCCGGTTCAATCAAAAGGATACCATTTTCAGTGACCTCGGCTCCTTCTACAAAACCGCTGTTGTCTGTCATTATTATCCAGAAATCCCTCTCTTCTCCGGAATCGGCCCGTGTTTGTCCTATTGCAAGGATCCCCTGGTTTGAAAAATCCGCGCTGTAGAGAAAATCAATCCCACCCGTGTCGTAATACCGCTCACACAGGAGGTTTCCATTGAAGTCGTACCGCAGCAATAGTGCGTCTTCTCCATCATCAGTACCGCCTGATACAAGTAAACCCTCTTCCATAACATCAGCAAGTTCTGCTTCGCTGTCCCGGGGAAGCTGTGCGAAAATCTCATGCAGTGTGCCGTAATCCGGATACAATCGGTATGCATACAGGACATGGCTCTCGATAGCAGGAAAAACCCAGAAAGAGTTATCTATGCAGCTGGTCCTGGCTCTGAAAGGAATCGCTGTTTCAGAAACTGTGATCGGAGCTGAAACCAGGCCATTGCTGGTTATATGCTGTACAATCGTGCTGTTGGAGTACTCATCATTAACAAGGACGGCGTAATCGCTGTCGACAGTCTTCATCACAGATAAAGCAAAACCCTTGATTTCATCCGGCTGCGTCATCCACTCCAGGCGGCCGTCTGAACTGAGCTTGAATACAAATGCTCCGGGAATCTGCTGTCCCGGACAGCCGGAGACGAGTAATCCGCCATCGGGACAGGAAATCATATCGGTGGACATCCAGATTTCTTCATCACCCTCTCCCAGAATATAGGTCCAGAGAATACCGCCTGAGGAATCCATCCTGACAACGGCTACATCCGTATTTATACCGGTTGCTCTGGGCTCTGAGTGATAACAGGCCGCGAAGCCGTCTTCCATGATAACCAGATCTCCGTGACTCTCAAAAGCCCTTGAACCCTCACCTTCAAGAATATGCCTGTACCAGAGAATTTTCCCCTCACGGTCAAAACACATCAGGAAAGGATCTTCAAATGCTCCGGTAAGGGAGATGACAGCATTGCCGTTTGAAAGGACAGCACAGTCTCTCAGTCCGTATAGGCAGCGTTCCCCGGTTTCAATTACTATCGACCACGTTGAATCACCTATTGCCATTGATGAAATAACTAAAAGAGTAAAAAAGCAGACTGTTTTCATCCCGGCCCTCCTAACTGAGTAAATCCCACAGGACACATTCGATAATATTACTTATATAATTATAGACTGAGTTCATATCCTCCTGCAAGGATTCACATTCAGGGTTGAACCGGTCTACAGTTCTTTCAGAATCAGGGCTTATGCACCCTCATTGCTGAGCAGCGTTTCGATCCTGATTTCACTGCGTTTCAAGCTCGTGTGTTCCGGCCTCCTGGGGATTCCCGCATCAACATATTCCAGTCTGTGAGCGGAATGCGACCACGTAATTAAGGATTCATTGCCAGACTTGCGGAAAACGGGTTGTACGGTATTGACAGAACGGGATTACTCCCGGTATTCCTATTTAAGTCGGGAAACTTGCACGGAATGATCCAGCTGTTCCTGAACGGATGTTCAGCAAACGCGGGTGTATAGAATGTACTGAATTGATATTCAAGGTTGCGTTGTCGGTAGGGTGAAATCAAGTTTTCAGGCATTTTGATAGAGAGAATTTTTCAAAGTCACAGTCTTCAACGAACACCTCTATATCCTTTGCTGCGGAAATTATGTCATATAGAAGACCCGCATCTTTCCTCTCAGGAAGCATACAGAAGCACTCTTTCTTCCATGATTCTTTTGCGGCGGATTGGATTCTCAATGGCGTTCTGTTCAACAAGATCAATTTTTGTGCCTGTTATGCATTCAAGGTCGCATTTAATCCTAAGAAGGTCGAGATAACTGATCTGAAGACCCTTCTCAAACTCAATCAAAAGATCTATGTTGCTTAAGGGAGTAGCTTCTTCTCTGGCATAGGAACCGAACAGATACATGACCTTGATGCCACTGGCTCGGCAGTAAACCCTTAGTTTCTCTACGATTGAGTTTGTAATTCCCATTATCAACCTCCACCGTAATATGCATAAGACTCAACTCATTGTCATTATTGAAAATAACACATTGTGGGTGGCATGATGTATCTGTGCAAAAAAAATGGTGACCCCAACGGGGATCGAACCCGTATTGCCGGCGTGAAAGGCCGGTGTCCTTACCATTGGACGATGGGGCCACTGTGAAGTGAGCGGTACGATAACATTTGTGATCATTATCGTCAATAACAATTATCGAAAAAGGCTATGGTGAGCCGCGGGGGGATTGAACCCCCGACCCTCTGATTAAAAGTCAGATGCTCTGCCAACTGAGCTAGCGGCCCACCGCAAGCGGTATCATACTATTTTCAATGAAAAAGGTACAACTGGTGACATGGGCCGGGAACTGCGTATATTGACATTATGGCTGAACAATACAAATTGAAGCGCTGGCTGATATTCACCGAAGATTCAGTTACTTCCACCCAGAAATGGGTGCGTGAGAGGGTTTCTGCCCTCTCTGATCGAACAGCAATTCTCGCCGGAGTTCAAACTGCCGGTCGCGGAAGAAGCGGCAGAACATGGAAATCTCCTGCGGGGGGCTTTTATGCCAGCTTTCTGCTTAAGCCTTCTCCGCCCATTGTACTGGCACCCTGTGTATCACTGCTTGCTGCAGTTGTGCTGGCTCGTCTGCTTAAGCAGCGAAGCATACCGGCCTCGGTAAAATGGCCCAATGATGTTATTGTGGAGGGTAAGAAGGTTGCCGGGATAATAGCAGAATCAGGGTCATTCCCCGAAAGCTGGTTCATCCTGGGAATCGGGATCAACCTGACTGAATCTCCTTCAATCCCCGAGAGGAAGTTTCTTCCTGCGGGATCATGGCTGGAATTCGGAGAAGCTCCCGCTGCCGGTGAGCTGCTGGAGAAGTTCCTCGGGGAGTTTGACTTCTGCTGGAGGAACAGAGAAGACAATCCTATGGATGGAATCATGGAAGAACTCAATTCAATTCTCTGGAGAAAAGGTGAGCAGATAACACTTTCCAGAGGCGGAGATACCTTCCCGGGCGTTGTCAGACAGATAGATGGAGATGGTTCTCTTGTGCTTTTAACGGACGGCGGGGAAAGAAGATTCGTTTCAGGCGAACTCCTGACTGTTCCCGAAGAAAGAGGGTAAGATGACTAACAGAGAAAAGAGCACCTTTGTTCTGGATACCAATGTGGTACTTCATGATTATCAGTGTCTTGATCACTTCCAGGAACATGATGTTGTCATCCCCATTACTGTTCTCGAAGAGCTTGATTCATTTAAGAAAGGAAACGATTCCATTAATTTCTCCGCCAGGTCCTTTATCCGGCAGCTTGACTCCCTGGCGGACGGGGGGCTGCCCCCGGAGGGAATACCGCTGGGAGAAGGCAGGGGACGGCTCTTAGTACGACATGCGTTGAAAGGCATTGAATCCCTTAATGGCATATTCACTGAGGATACACCGGATCACAGAATAATTGCGGTCGCTTCGGAACTTCAGAAAGAGATGCCCAATGAGAATGTAGTTCTGATAAGCAAGGACATAAATCTCAGAATGAAGGCACTGGCAGTTGGTCTTTCCGCTGAGGATTACATTACAGACAAGATTGATTGCCCCGATGATCTCTATGCGGGGAGCGCATTAATTGAGGGGGTATCGGAAAATGCTATCTCGGCTCTATACGAACAGCCATATGCCGTAGAACCGGAACTGGTACCCCTTTCAGAAGAGCCCATAGCAAATCAGTTTTATATTCTAAGGAATGGAAGCAGAAGCGCACTTGCCTGTCAATCAACCACGGACAATCTTTTGCACCGGGTCAGAAAATGCAGGGCCTTCGGCATTGACCCCAGGAATGCGGAACAGGCTTTTGCACTGCATGCACTGCTCGATCCTGATATTCAGCTGGTCACTCTAACAGGAAAAGCGGGCACAGGCAAAACACTGCTTGCTCTTGCTGCGTCCCTTGAGCTCAGGAAGAAGTACAGGCAGTTGTATCTGGCCCGTCCGGTGGTTCCCCTGTCCAACAGAGATATGGGTTTTCTGCCCGGTGATATCCAATCCAAGCTGGATCCATACATGCATCCACTGTGGGACAATCTGGGAGTGATCAGGAACAAGTATGCCAGAGACAGTGGAGAACACCAACTGGTACAGGATATGGTTGACTCAGAAAAACTTATTATCACACCCCTCGCGTACATCCGGGGAAGAAGTCTTGAAAAGGTGTTTTTCATTGTGGATGAAGCTCAGAATCTGACTCCCCATGAGGTGAAAACAATCATTACCAGAGCCGGGGAGGGTACCAAGTTCGTTTTTACAGGAGATATTTATCAGATAGATACTCCGTATCTTGACAGCAGATCCAACGGCCTGGCCTACCTTGTGAGCAGAATGAAGGGGCAGAGTATTTATGGGCATATCAACCTTGTGAGAGGTGAGCGCAGTAAGCTTGCGGAACTGGCCAGCGATATTCTATGACGGACAGCAGGCTATTCTTGAGAACATCACTTGGTATCGTCTGCACGTCTCTTGCTCTGGTGCTTTTTGCTCTGTTTACTTCCCACAGCGCAGATGGCGGGATACTGGGCAGGTGGTCAGTACCAATGGGCTTTTCCCTTCTTGTTGTTCTAATCTTTTTTCTCGCCAGCGTTCTGCTACTTGCCATACCTGGCTTCTTTCAAAAACGGCTTTCTCCAGCGGTGTCTAAAATCCCCGACTTCAGCGCGGGTCTTCTAATCACTGTGCTGCCTCTGGTGTTTTTCGTGATCTGGTTTTTGTTTCCTGTTCCCGTTCTTCAAAGAAAGAGTTTTGTCATTGGAGCTGCGCTGCTTTCTCTGAGCCCCGGTCTGATGGTTATGGCTCTTTATGAACCCGGAAGGCGAAAAGCAGCCCTTGCTGGAACAGTTTTGATGGTGTTCTCTATCATTATCGCAGTTGTTCTCGCGGAGGTTGTTCTGCATGCAGTTATGCCGGAGAGTATTTTCAATCCCCGATTCGGTCTCAGACCGCATCAGAAAATTTTTCTTGAGGTGGATCTTCCCGGAGTAACTCCAGGAGGAATGTTGTCTACAAACATGTGGGGTTTTCGCGGGGAAGATCCACCGGAACAATGGGATGAATACCTGACCATTGTAACCGTGGGAGGAAGCACCACAGCCAACTACTACCTTGATGATGAGTTGACCTGGTCACACATTATCCAGAGCAGGTTGCGGGAAGTCCAGCCTTTAACATGGGTTGGTAACGGCGGAATACCCAGACACTCTGCTGATACCCACTCTCTTTTCGTCCGTGAGGTACTCTCACAGATCAAACCTGATGTAGCTCTTTTTCTTGTGGGAATAAATGATATGGGTCCGTTTCTCCGGGGAAGTGCCGGCTCTGTGGAAAGGCTTCCGGATGCAGGTACAAGACAGGCCTTTTTTTCTCACAGTATGGTTCTTCAACTGATGTATAAGCTGAAAAAGGTGTATATCGATGGTGTTCCGGTAATCTCGCGGAGCGTGGATCCTTACTATCGCGAGATTCCGATGACTGAAGAAGAACTTCCGCTTCCTGCGGACCTTCACGACCTGCTGGAAGATCCCGGATATTACCAGCAGCGGGTACGATTGATTATTCAGGAGTGTCGAGCTCTTGGGATAGCACCTGTTTTCATGACCCAGCCTCTGCTCTTCGAGGATAATGACCACTGGAGAGGAATAATGGAGACGATACAGTGGCTTGATGGTTCGGAAAGACCAATCTCAGCAGCTACCTTTTATCTGATGCTGGAAACACTGAACAACGATCTTATTGAGTTATGTATTCAGGAGGATGTCGCAGTCTTCGACCTGGCTTCGGAAATACCGCACAGCAGTGAGTATTTTTATGATGCGATGCACATGACCGAACCTGGAGCAAACCTTGTTGGAGAAGTAGCTTCCGGATTTCTCATTGAGTGCCTGCAGAGTAAGGGGATGCTGTGGCAGGAAGATTGATTGAGGTTTTTCTTCCAACAGAGCGATTGGAACTGGCCAGATCTTCAGTAAGTGGTCTCAGGGTTACTTCCATATGGACGGAGAGACTGTCGGAAACCCATTCTCAGCTTCACATTCTTACTGATTCCGCAAACAGCGAGAAAGTCACGGAAAAGCTGAGTTCTGCTCTCGCGGATACCATAGAAGATATCAGGATCATCTGTCTTCCTGTGGAAGCTTCAATTCCTGAGCAGAAGAGCTCATCCGGGATGATAAGCTATGATGAGTTGAAACAGGATATTGTTGAAATGACCAGCCCGTCACCGTCAACATGGATATTGACTTTTCTTTCAGCTGTAGTTGCTGCAGCAGGTCTTTACAGAAACAGTGCGACAATACTCATTGGAGCCATGGTAATTGCACCTCTTCTCGGTCCCAGTGTGGGATTGTCATTGAGTCTGGTCCACTGTGACAGGAAACTCTTTGGCCTTTCTCTCCGTGAAATGATTATTCGCAGTCTGATTGCCGTGATTTTCTCAGCTCTGCTGGGTATGGTGTTTACAGTGAACCCTGCTCTTTCCGAGATTACCTCCAGAATACAGGCAGGACCTTCCGATATTGTTCTTGCCCTGGCTTCCGGAGCAGCGGGCGCTATTGCTCTCTGTACAGGCGGCTCATCCACCCTTATTGGAGTAATGGTTGCCGTGGCACTTATGCCGCCGCTGGTTACTGCCGGTTTACTCTGGGGAGGGGGGCATTCAGGATGGCAGGGGGGACTTTCTCTGTTTGCTCTCAATCTGGCCTGTATTGTTGTTTCCGGTTCAGTGGTGTTTGTTATAAGAAAATTATCCAGGTCAAGGTAAAGGAACTTTTTCCATAAGAGCCATATGCCCTGCACGGAACCACTTTGGAGTTGCCTGCAGCACAGGACTTACGGCAGGATCAGGTTTGAATGCACTTCTGATGAATTCTCTTGATTCTTTTCGGGGATCCGATCCGTTCAGACTTCGGAATGGACGATAAAACCGGAGTACACTTGCATCAGGGTCGTATTCTCCCGGTACTATTCCGAAATCTGTCGCTTTATCTGTAAGCTCGCATTTTTCAGGCAGATTGAAAATCGACAGATTCATGTAATCAATTTTTCCTTTCAATCTTCTTACCATACCAAGAGTGAGTTCTCTGTCCTTTTCAGTTTCACCGGGAAGACCGAAAAGAAGGTACACATAGTTTCTTATGCCGGAATCTGATATTTCAGTTATAACCTTCTCCGCGGTATCAGGAGAGAACCCCTTCATGAACCGTTGAAGAATACCACTGCTTCCACTTTCAGCCCCTGTCTGCATCATAAGACATCCCGAGTCTGCCATTTTTTTAAGAAGACCGTTTCTGAGCCATTCTCCCTGAGGTCTGGCGAATCCGTAAAAGCCGGAAGCCTTTTCTCTGAACAGCGGCAGCATTTCCTCAACGGTCTTTACCGGGATTGCTGAATCAATAAGGTGGATTAGAGGATTGTCCGGTCCTCCGGTGAGGATGTTCTTCAGATTTTTTGAAGAGACATTCATGTATGTTTTGTCTCTGTCGGGGCAGAAAAGACACTTGTTCCAGATACAGCCTGTTGTGAGGGGAAAAGGAATCACAGGTCTTGAGCTGAAGTATTTCCAGTTGTTGGCGAACACAGGCCATTCGATCTTTGATAGAAACGGTTGATCTTCTCCGGCAAGGGATCTTCCATCATCAAAAGCGATCTCCCTGAAACAGCTTTGAAGGAGTTCTATTCCGCTTCCTGTATCTTTCAATGCAGATGCCAGAGAGCCACCAACCGTTACTCTTATTCCGGATTCCTCAAGAAGCCAGGCAATTTCCACCGCTGCCGGGAGCTGGGAAAGATATGCCAGCGAAATCAGTCCATGGTCAAATGTACCTCTGTTGCGTTTCAACCAGAGGTTGAAATACTTGCTGAAGGGAGTTGAGCCGCTCTTTGCCAGAGAGATAAGTCCCGCAGTCGAGTGTGCGACACCAGGCGGTACACTGTCCATAAGTGAAAGCTGCCAGCCTGGGAATTTTTTCTTGTACACCTTTAGAACAGACTGCAGAACGCCGCAGACGCTTCTGTGTTTGTGAGGATCGTAGAACTCTGTTCCCGGAGAAATCAGGTACTCCAGCGATGGAACACAGTTGGCAAGACCCGTTTCGGGAGCGTGCTCAAGGAACAACCATCTGAAGAAACCCAGAGACAAATCGTGGACAGGTGCTTCGATACCCCTCGCGGCAAGTCCCCCTGCAAGCATAAACGCACCGGCCGGGACTTCTGAAGGGGTTATAACAGGCGGAGATACAACTGCTTTTCTATCCACTTTTCCTCTTTCTTTAATACCGGAGAAGAAAACATTCCCAGGAAGGTAATACCGGAATATGGTTCCGGAACGGCAAAGTGAATATCTTACCTGTATATGATTAATTCAATAGCGACTATTCTGTTTTGCACAATTGCCGCGCAGAGCGGTGATCAAACCGTGCTCTCTACAGCGGAACGGTTTTTCTACAGACACGATTACCAGCAGGCTTCTGATATGATTGATTCCCACAGCTGGACTGATAACTCTTTCTGGAGCCAGGCAGGTCTCATCCGGGAACTCTGCGACGGGGGCTGGAGCATCGAGTGTCCGCCCATGATTCCAGGCAACTTTCATCCACTAACCTCTTCCGTTTCTATCATCGTCAGCGGGGAGTTCTCCACAGGTGATTCGGTTCGGGTGATGGTCCCCATACCTGCCGGGCTGCCCTGGCAGATTCCATCCGATACCCCTGACATCGCAGTCACAGGCATCTCCGGTTCTGCGGAAACAGCACATGGCTGGCTCTTGCTGGAAGGTAGAGCAAGCGGAGCATTTGAAATAGCTGTTTCGCAGCAGGTAAGTATTGATCCTCCACCGTTTGCGGGCGTTGATGTTCCCGGCAGCGCTGATGCTATGGTGCCATTTCCCGGTGAGGATACTTATCTGGACACATGCCTGAATACAGATGCATTCTGGTCCGGGGAAGATGCGGTTTACATGGAATCTGTCAGGCTGGCTGCCGGTGAGCCCAATCCAATGAGACTTGTACGAAGAGTAATTGATGCTGTTTCAGACTACTATACCGGCTCAATTCCCGTAAATGAGCAGGTTCTTCTTTACCCTTCTTCCATGATGGCCCTTCAGGGAGAGTTATTTAATTCAATGGGTGGTGCCTCGTTAGGGGCAGCCGTTCTTAGAAGGTGGCAGATACCGGCACTTGTTGTTCCGGGGCGCTGGGGCACTACCGGGTCTCCCGGGTTTCTCCTTGCCGCATATGTAAAACCTTTCGGCTGGATGATAGTATCCCCCTGTCCCCGGGGTTTCACTGCCCTGGGCAGCTTTGAATCTCCTCTTCTTTACAGCTGGTTTAACGGGATTGGAGGTATTACTTTCCAGGCGGAATACCTGGGGAGTGATGGCTTCTGGCACGCAGTACCGGTTGATTCACCTGAATTTGCACACACTGTGGAGATACTGACTCAGTGAACACACTTGTTCATTACGATCTTCAACTGTTGAAGTTTATTAATCTTCAGCTGGCCAATCCCCTGCTGACCAGAATTATGCTTTTCATCACAGACAAGCACAACTGGTATCCCTTCATTGCCGTTGCTGTGGTTCTTCTTCTGTATGCCGGCAGGAAACTTCCACATCCGGGGAACAGGTTTGTCCGAATCAACCCGCGGGTTTTTGTTTTTGGCTTGATTCTCTGTATCGCGCTTACCGATCAGGCGGGGACATTTCTGAAACACAATGTAGAAAGAACCCGTCCAAATCGTGACGAGGCTGTTTCTGTTCAGTTGGACTGTCGTCTGCATACAGGGGGAAGAAGAAGTTTTCCTTCAAACCACGCGGCAAACTCTGCCGGGATTGCGGTATTCTCCTCTCTCGTGTATCCGCCGGTAGCTGTGCCTGCTGTGATATTCACCTTTCTTGTGGGCTTCAGCCGCGCTTATCTTGCTGTCCACTATCCATCTGATGTGCTTGCCGGATGGCTTATTGGTTCCCTGTCCGGCCTGTTCGTGTGGCTGATCCTGAAAAAGAGGCTGAAAAGATCTGGAATCAGCGGATTTGCAAACATGTTCCGTTTTCGTCAGCATCAGGTTTCCGGCTGTCCGGGAGAGGGGTGGACAGAAAAGAGCTGGACGTCTCTTGACGGGTATCAGGTAAAGGGATACCTGCTTGAGGGGTCAGAAAAACTTGTGATCTTTGCTCACGGACTGGGAGGTTCCTTTCTCTCCAGGGTTGAACTGGGGGAGAAACTGAAAGACCTGAGCGGTACATCTTTTCTGCTTGTTCCCATGCGGGGAAGCGACCGTCATCCCTCAGGATTGACTACCGGGGGTACAGACGAAGTTCATGACATTCTTGGAGCATTAGGATTCGCAAAGGAAACAGGATACAGCAGTGAAAACATCATAGTTTATGGCACTTCCATGGGAGGGTCATCTGCAATAAAGGCATGTTCTCTGGCCGGGGAACTTGTTCCCTCTGGAATTGTAGTACATGGAGCATTCAGTTCTTTCTTTCTCGCGGCAAGACGTCGAACGGGGAGGGTTGGTGCAGCTTTCTTACGACTCTTTATGCCGGGCCGGGTGACACGAAGCCTTGAGGGATTCAAGCCTGTTTTCTGGCTTTCGTACTTGAACAGGGGTTGCGGTGTGGAGTATATATACGGTGAAGGGGATAAAGTTTCTCCACCGGAAGAGGGTGAGCTTATGGCAGAGTACACAAATAGCAGGGTCTGTTGTGTGACTGTTCTTGAGGGTCAGGGCCATCCCACCGGCAGAAATGCTTCAGAGAATGATCTTGTAATAGCACTGAACAATTCTCTGAACAGAATATGGAATAGAAAAACAGGTGAATCTGAATGAGTATATACAAGCAGGCAAATGAACTCTCCATGGCACTTTCCTCTCTTCTGAGGAAGATGCGGGAATCCATGGGTGAAGTCGAGGGTATTCCGGTTCAGAACCGCGAGGAGTATTCTCAATTCCAGTCACTCCTCACCACTTCCGTCTTTCTTCAGCGGGATCTTGATGAATTTCTTGATAAGGCAATGACTGTGGGAGAGCAGGACCGTGAAGGCCCCATAGAGGTTCTTGACTTTTCAAATGAATGGGATCGCTTCGAGTAGACTCCAGCTGCACAAAATCAGAGGTTTATAAAAGAACCCTGTTCTGAATGTCAGTCAAGATAAACGCAATTTCTTACATCTCTCCCGGTGTCTGTCTGTAATCTTATCAGGTAACATCCAGCGGAAAGTTCTTCAGATGGAATCCACTGAACCGTGTGCTCTCCAGCAGGGAAAGACCCCGCTTCAGCCACATCAACAATTCTGCCGCCAAGATCGTAAACAGTAAGAGAAGCATTCGTCTGTTCAGGCAGATTGCATGTAATGTTGAGATTCGAAAAGAATGGATTTGGGGATATCTCACTAATCTCCACAGTTGGAGATACATCACTGGATTCAATACCGGTCTCAGGAGCGTATTTAATAAGGATGCCCTGAGTTCCATTTTCCAGAGTCCACGCTTGCCCTGCTGCAATGTAACCGCCCTGGGAGAGTTGTCGTATTGAATAGATGTGCGTACAGCCTGAGTTGTAGACAAAATCCCACCAGAGATTATTGCCCTGTGAATCAAGCCTGCAGACCATACCGCTCTCTTCTGTTTTTCCTGATTCAAGGGGATCTAGCCAGTAGTTCTCTCCACCATAAATTATCCCTCCATCCATTGTGGTATCGATGCTCCAGCCATTAGCCTGAATGAAAC
>JAIOSV010000093.1 GCA_021107435.1 Candidatus Sabulitectum sp.
ATATTCGCTTTTGCTCATCAGTTTCCACAATAACAAGTTTCAAGCCCTTTACATCGCCTGCTTTCACGGGTACAGCCAAGGGCTCTGGAACAGGTTCAGGTAATCGACGGAGAGAAAAATTCTTCCCATCGTTCATCTTTGTCGGTTCAGGAAGAATGAAATACCCCACTGCTTCCAGTTCACCAAGAGCAATTAAGCAGCTGCTCTTTTGCTGATATCCTCTGGTATCCACAAAATCAAAGTGCTCACATACTTTCTCGGACAGCTTAGCTCTGTTTGGAATCTGTTTGCTCTCAAGCAACTTCTTGACATATTCAATACTTGCCGGTTGCGAAAGCATCTGCTTGATCAGGTTTTGTTTTTCCATGCTGAAAAGATAAACAGAGAGGGTATCAGTGTCCAGTGCTTATATCCGGGGTCAGGGCAGGCCTAGCCCGAGTTTCCTGGTTACAGTGGAGTGTAAAACGTAACTGCCTGAGAGCAAAGGTGTTGCGACCGCGGAAGGCTATGCTCTAAGATATATCAAACGGGAGGTATAGGCATGGAACGACATGCGGCAGGTTGTCAACATCTACCCAAAGAAGCGCTGGCAGAAGATTGAACGAAGACAGGCGGTGTTCACAGGTTTGTTATGGAACTCCCAGATACCTTCTTTTGGTGTTATGTACTGATTTAAAGAGTGATAAGCACTTCTGTGCGTCGGTGGTTGACATCCGACTTATCATATGATAACATTGGAGAAGAGATGAGTTCCAGGAAATTGAAGGTGCAGTTGTTTCTTAATGAATTTAAGGAGGCTGCTAACAGTGATTACGGAATTCTGTATGCTGGACGGAGCAAAAATTGGGATACACTTGTTGAATTGGAAATTACAAGTGCAATGCGTGATGAAATTGTTCTTGGGTTATCATTCAGGAATTATGTGAGTGGTCCATTGAAAGATGAAAAAGGGCATTCAGGTGAGCTCTGGGTATTTGGAGTATTGGAAAATTCTAAGGAAATTTATATCAAACTAAAAGTATTGACTGGTAAGGCTGGAAAGAAGGCGTTTTGTCTTTCTTTTCATCCGGCAGAGCATTCTTTGAGTTTTCCGTTAGGTAGAGGATAAGTATGGGAATAAAATTTTGTCCGATTTGCGAAGAAGATCTTGAACTAACAGAGATCAGGTGTAAAGAGGATATCAAGGTTAGAGGTGAAGTCTTTCAAGTAGATGCCCACTACTACCGTTGCCCCGGCTGTGGTGAGGAGTTTGATACTTCCAATTCAGATCACGACTCACTGGCTGAAGCGTATAAGATGTATCGAGAAAAGAAGTCCATGCTTTCCCCACTTGCAATACGGGAATTCAGGTATCAATATGAACTCACACAGAAAGAGTTAACAACTCTTCTAGGCTGGGGGGCCGTAACTCTAAGCAGATATGAAAATGGTGCGCTGCAGAATTTAAGCCATGACCGTGAGCTTCAGGAAGCAAATACGCCCGCCGGTCTTTTAAAGCTAATTGAACTAACACCGGACGCACTCAGTGTAGAGAAGAGAGAAAGGCTGAAAAGCATTCTTTTGTCAGAGAGAGGCAAAAGAAGCAGCATTCTTTACGAATTGGAAAGCGCCCTTTCTGCAGTTCGGCCGGGGATAACAAACGGTTTTAAAAGATTCAACCTTGAGAAGTATTTTGGTGCTGTTGAATTCCTGTGTTCCAGAGGTGGAGTCCTGAAAACAAAACTGAACAAACTTCTTTTCTATGCTGATTTTATTCATTTCAAGAATAATCAGGTTTCCATTACCGGCTCTCAATATGCTGCTTTGCCCTATGGTCCGGTTCCCAATGATTACAAGAAGCTTCTTGCTATCATGGAAGAAGACCTTTCTATTATTGAAACGGAGGAAGTTGCTTATCCCGGCAATGATTACGTTGGCGAAAAACTTGCTGCATTGTCTTGCACGAATATCGAATCCCTCTCTGAGCTGGAGTTGTTTACCCTGGAAAGAATTAATGCATTCTTCGGTACAATGAACTCAACGGAGATCACTGAAGAATCTCATAAAGAAAAGGGATGGCAGGAGACTGGCAGGGCGAAGCTGATTTCATACAAGTATGCGGAAGCGATTTCAATAACCATTTAAGGAAATAGCGCATTGAGCAGTTCCTTTTCAAGGAATACCTGGAAGGTCAGAGCTTTTCAATTAAATTCGTGAACCTTCTTTGTTTAAATTATTCGAAAGCATAGAAATCAGGTAGGATTGACTTTATTTTTCTGAACCATTAGTTACACATCGGAAACAGCAAGAAAGCAACAGGAGACGAGCTAATGCCTAAGGTGAATCCAGAAATACTGCTCTGGGCTCGAAAGACTGCTGGTCTTTCGCCAGAGGAAGCATGTAGAAAACTGAGCTTACAAAAGGTAAAGGGTGTTTCTGCGGTAGATCGTCTTACTGCTCTTGAGACAGGCGTTGTTGATCCTTCGAGACCAATGCTGTTAAAAATGGCTAAGCAGTATCATCGTCCTCTTCTTGTTTTTTACATGTCAGAGCCTCCGAGGAAAGGTGATCGCGGTCAGGATTTCCGTACACTTCCAGACCATCTTCCAGAAGTAGCGGTAGCAATTACTGATGTTTTAATACGGGATGTTCAGGCGAGGCAAAGCATAGTCCGTGCGACCATGGAGGATGAAGAGGAAGCAGAGATTCTTCCCTTTGTTGGTTCTATGAGCATTTCCGACGGTGTTCCCGCTATTCTGGAATCTATCCGGAGAGTGATGAATCTTGATTATGCGCAATACAACCGACAGCATTCTGCAAGCGACTTGTTTTCGCTTCTTAGATCTTCTGTTGAAGAAGCAGGGGTCTATGTGTTGTTGATCGGCAATCTAGGCAGTTATCATACAGCAATTGCACCAGAAGTTTTTCGGGGGTTTGCACTTGCAGACGACGTTGCTCCATTCGTTGTTATTAACGATCAGGATTCCCATGCAGCATGGTCCTTCACTCTTCTTCATGAGCTGGCGCATATTTGGCTTGGGCAAACTGGTGTAAGCAGTACACATTCTGATTCCGTTATAGAGAAGTTCTGCAATAAAGTTGCGAATGAATTTCTTCTGCCCGAGAAGGATCTACACAAGTTAGAAGTGTTTCAGAATACAGATTATCGAGAATTGAAAAAGCAAATAAGCAGTTTCGCATATGAACGTAACTTAAGCAGTACGATGGTTGCTTATCGTCTTTACCTTGCTGGCAGTATCACGAAAAATACCTGGTTTAAACTCAGCACTGAGTACAGAAATCTTTGGAATGAAAACAGAAAAATTCAAAGAACCAGGTATAGAGAGAAGGACGGTGGTCCCAGCTACTATGTCGTACGCAGACATAGAGTCGGTGGTAATCTGATAACATTAGTGCAGCACATGATGGCTTTGGGAGCTTTAACAACAACAAAGGCTGCGAGAGTGTTAGGTGTCAAAGCCAACAATGTGCAAAAATTGATAGAATCTAATAGCTTGACTAATCCCGGTCAGTTGGCTTAGGAGACGGATTGCTATATTTGCTCGACGCAAATGTACTGATTGATGCAAATCGAGATTACTATCCCATTCGGCGTATTCCGGAATTCTGGGAATGGTTAATGTTCCAGGGTGAACAAGACTTAGTGAAAATCCCAATTGAAGTTTTTGAAGAGCTCAGCAATGGAAATGATGAGTTAACTGCCTGGATCAAGATCACAGCCGTCAAGCACTCACTGCTCTTCACGGAACAGGTGGATGTTCCTTTTGTCTCCAAAGTTGTTAACGAAGGTTATTCCATGAATCTAACCGATGATGAAGTCATGAAACTTGGTCGAGATCCTTTTCTGATAGCATATGCTCTCAAATCATCCATAGACAGAATTGTAGTTACTACTGAGGCTTCTAAACCAGGACGAATTGGAGCAAACCGTCATGTGCCTGATGTGTGCAAATCACTTGGTGTAAAATGGTGTCATACATTCCAGTTCATCCGAGCTTTGAATTTCAGTACTGACTGGAAAACGAGCCGGGAAACCACCGGGTATCAAAGATGATTCAAGATTCGAACCTAACCCAGTTCGTAGGCTGACAAACTACAGGGCTGACCGTTGAAAATTTGGTGACGAAATCAATTTCGTTACCAGTAATTTCTTATCAACCACAGAAGTAGAAAACGACAATCCAAATAATCATAACAAAATGCGTCCCGTGCAACTGCGGTTTATTGCCGCTTGACATGCAATATGTATCATAATATGATACATGCATGAAAAACACAATACAGGAACTTGAAGTAAAGATGGCAGAAGTAAGGGAATCGATCACAAAAGTCGGGCACATTCACCCGGGCACACTCTCAACACAGACCAGGTCCTACGGAGGAGAATACCACCAGCTCAGCTTCACTCACGCAGGCAAAGGCCACACCCTCTATGTAAGGCCCAGAAATGTGGACGAGGTAAGAGAAGCCGTAACCAACTACAAGCACCTCAGAGAACTCATCAACCAGTGGCTTGATCTGGAAATTGAGTACGCAAAGATCAGAAGGGATGCAGGCAAACAAGTCGGTAGAAAGAAAACCACTGGAAAGAAAAAGGCTACGGAAAAAAAGAAACACGAACAATAGACCGCTACGGTTTAGGGAATCAGGTTACCATGTTACCAAAATTTCATACTGTTAATATTCCAAGGTTAGGACACTCCACTCTCGAATTCACTTTCGCCGTTTACGCTTATGTACTGCATGGGCTATGGTGGGTTGCGGAAGTTATTGGGGGGCTGGGAAAAAAAATGGTGAGATGGGCGATTAGTAGGTAGAAATAGCAGAAACAGACAATCAAAAAGCGTTAGAATTATAGATGGTGGGTTATTTCTAAAATGGCAAGATTCTTGATACTCTACTGTACACTATTTTATCCCACGCTTGTATTTCCTAAGGAAATGTTTAGAATTCATACAATAGAAAATTTATTTACACAATGCATCAAGCGTAAGAAGGTTTTCAATGCGAACGATATTTAATTCATGTGTTCCACGAGACGAGGTTTTAAGTGGCGAACTGAGAGACGAAATGTTCGCAGCAAAATTGAAAAATGTAATTGACGGAAAATCAGATCCAATTTATCAGGATCCTGATATTTTCTTCAGAAACACTTTTGCTACACAGGGTCTTATTACTTTAGTTCATGAAGTTTGCGGAAGACTCTCCGGTTCGAAACCTGACAGCAATGCATTCATAAGGTTGGAAACATCATTTGGAGGAGGTAAGACTCACAATCTCATTGCCCTCTATCATCTTGCAAAAGGGCATTCCCCTAGTGGGGTAGAGGGACTGGTTCAGCCGAACTTATTACCTGATAATGAAAACAGTTGGGCTGTTGCAGGCATTGTCGGTAACGATATGGACCCAGCTAATAGTGTCATCCATGGTGATATCACTGTTAGAACTATTTGGGGAGAGATTGCCTGGCAGATTGGTGGTAAGACTGCCTACGAGCTTATAAGAAGCAGTGATGAGCAAATGGTCGCGCCGGGTACCCAAATATTGGATATGATATGTGGAGATAAACCAACCCTCATTATGCTGGATGAGCTTGCCAGGCATCTCAGGCAGGGGCTCGCCGTCACAACTGCTAATGGCAGATCAAATCTTGCAGATCAGACTGTTTCTTTTCTCATGGCTCTAATTGATTTCGCAGTGTCCAAACCAAATGTTTCTGTGGTATTAACCCTTGCAGATAGCAAAGATGCATTCTCTACAGAAACTGAGGACATTCACCAGGTATTCATTGAATCACAAAGAGTTTCTGCCAGACAGGAGTTTGTGTTAACTCCCACCGGTGAAAGCGAAATTTCAAAGATAGTAACACACCGTCTTTTCAAATCTATCGACTCTGCTTCAGCCGCTGAGGTTGCCAGTGAGTACAGCAGCATGTTCACCGATTTAGAAAGGAAGGGGATTGATCTTCCAGCAAAAGCCCAGCGAGCAGAGTACAGATCTGAGATTATCGACAATTATCCATTTCATCCTGAACTGTTACTTACCCTCAACAGAAAAACTTCAACAATTCCTAATTTCCAAAAGACCCGCGGCGCCTTGCGCCTTCTTGCCAGAACTGTAAGGGATCTTTGGAGTAGGAAACCAGAGAATACATGGCTCATCCATCTTCACGATGTAAATCTAGCAGTACCTCACATAAAGGAAGATCTTACAAGCAGGCTGAACAAATCAGTCTTCAAGTCAGTAATTGATTCCGATATAGTCAGCACTCTTACCGGTAGTAAGGCTCACAGTACTCTCATAGATGAAAGCCTCTGGCTTGGGTCTGGTAAGCCTGCCTATGCTTACAGGATAGCAACCAGTGTTCTTATTAACAGTCTCACAATTGATGCTTCAAGTGGAATAGAGCAGGAAGAATTACTTCTTACCACCCTAACTCCCGGTGATGATCCGGAGCATATCCGCAGAACCCTTGGTGTGATGATGGCTGAGGAAAGAATTGAAGCTGCAATGGCCTGCTGGTACTTGCACTTCAACGGACAGAAGTACAGGTTCAAAACTGAACCCAGCCTTGAAATGATGGTTCAGCAGGAACTCTCCGGGATTGGAAGAACAATTTCCAAAAACGCTGTGGATGAAAGAATACGCTCAATATGGCAGAGCAGACACATGCAAACAGTTTACCGACCGGAAGAAGCTGCTGACCTTCCTGATGATTCCGGCAAGCCAAAGCTGGCAATCATCCATTACGATTCTGCTTCAACAACATCGGATTCAAATGAAGTATCTGATTTAGTCAGCAAGCTTTTTACCTATTCAGGTGCAAGTCAAAGTTACAGAACTTATAAAAACAATGTTCTCTTTCTAGTTGCAGACTCGTCAAAGATAACTCGTATGGTTGATGTAATGCGACGGCATCTTGCACTGGAAAGACTCAATCTGATCTAAATGAAGAACAGCGTAAGCGTCTCCAGTCTATGAGAGATGCTTCTGATTTAAATGTGCGAATTTCAATAACATCTACCTACAAGTTCCTCTATTATCCCAGTGACCAGGGCAGAGGTGGATCTGGTTTAAAGAGATTTGAGCTTCAGCCACAGGACCAGGGGAAGGTTAATAGAGATCAGTCAGTAGTAATTCTGGAAGTTCTAAAACAGCTTGATGAAGTTATTACATCCGATTCATTAACAATGGCTCCCGCTTATGTGAAAGCGAAAGCCTGGATTTCCAACCGTGATGTTATGAGTACTCAAGACCTTCACAGGGAATTCAGTAAGCGACCAGCCTTGAAAATACTTCTGGATGTTGATCAACTGAAGAAAACTGTGTTGCTGGGAATAAAGAATAGCACTTGGATTTACTACGATGCTGAAACAGAGAAGGCTTACGGCAAGGAGAGCCCTGAAGCCTTTGTAAAATTCACCGAGAAAGATTTCCTTTACACTGAAGACAAAGCGAAAGAAGTTGGTATATGGCCCCCAAAGCAACCAGCACCACAGCCTCAAAATGAAATTTGCCCCCTTTGCAACAACTCCCCTTGCACATGCGCATCCCCTGGATTTGAAACTCAAGCAAAAAAGTCAGACTCCGATAATTTCTCTGAGGTTGCTTCTCCGGCAAAGGCAATTCAGGCCATCATAGACAGCTGTCTTGATGCCGGTGTAAAAGAAATATCATGGGTATCCATTACCGTAGATGATCATGCACATAACCCAGCCAAAGATATGAAAGCTCTTGGCCTAGCACTCCCACAATTACCTCCTGGCAATTACAAAATCAATTTGCAGCTGAACATGAAGTACGAGAACAATGAGAGTTTCAATGTCTCTTTCAACGGCACAGTGGAAAGATATCGCAAGATTAGACAGTCTATAGAAAACATGACAACTGATGCTTCAGATCTAAGCAATTCATCCATGAGAATCACCGGACACTACGAGAACAAAGTTAATGTTCAGCAAGCCTTACAATCGGTAAGAGAGATTCTTACTTCAATGGGAGTAGGCACCATACTTGTGGAAGCAGGCAAATAGTGGAACGCATCTACAGTCTGAAAGTAATAAAGAGGCCAGAAGCCTACGGCCTTGAGCTTGTAGAGGAAACAACCAAGCGAAGAGTAGAACGAATCTGGGGCAACCAAATGATGTCCATTATGGATCACATTCTAGAAGCTATCAAGAAATCTGGTTACGCTCCTTCTTCACTCACAAAGAGGAGAAGAAAGCCATTCAACCTGAAAGAGGAAGAGGCTGTAAGAATAGGTTTACTTTTCAAAGCAGTAAAACCGCTACGCAAATACAACAGAATTGAGAAGATTTCATCTGCTGTAAAGAGGATGGAAAGAGAAGAAGTGTACTATTGGTTCAGCAAATGTACATCAGAAACGGATTCAAAGAGAAATTGTAAGGCGTTTCGGATAATGGAAGCGGCGGAGTAAAAAGACCAATATCATTGACAATAATTGGTAAATGCTGTATATTGCCCGTGTTGGCTTCGCTATCTAGTAGGAGAGCGACCATTGGAGCCTGCCTTGTTAATGATGGGTGCGTCATTTTTGTTTAACCTTTTGGGATTGTTTCTTAACAAAGATAATGGGAATGTACGGATTCGAAAAAGAAGAAAGGGGACCGCGGAGATGCTATATCTCATAAAATTACCAGTTCTTGCAGTCTTGATGACATCAGCAAGCTTCGCAACCTCATTTGCAGCAGGCTCCGTGCTGTCCTAATTGACATAAAGAATGTATTGTTGCAGAGTGTCTGTTGAAGATATAGCGGACACTTTTGTATTTATGGAGGTATCATGAAGAAACCGGAAGTTCTTATTGAAAAATGGTTACCAATTGATATTGCAAGTGCAGAGAGTATGAGAGATCAAAGCGCAGCAAAGAAACCTCCACTGAATACTCTGCATGTATGGTGGGCTAGGCGTCCTCTAACAACATCAAGAATTGCAATTCTTTCTAGTTTGCTGCCTGCTTGGAGCGAAAAGTGGCCTGTCCAATTCAAGGCGAAGTACCCAACAGAGCAAGCATATCAAGAGTGGTTCCTATTAGCTTGTGGTATTCTTGGAGATCCGGTAACGGGCAGAAAACGACTTCAGGAAGCAAGAGATAGAGGAGAATTTATTCCAAACCCTCACAATTCTCCTCGTGCATTTACAGTTAGCCCTTCTGATATAATTCTTAAGGATATTAAAGAACTAGTTTCATTTACTTGGGGGGAGAATACTCCCACCATCGCAGATTTTTTCGCAGGCGGAGGCTCAATACCGTTTGAAGCTTTAAGATACGACTCCAAAACTATTGCCAATGAGCTAAATCCTGTCGCTTCAGTTATTCTAAAAGCCTCCTTAGATTATCCATTCAGTTATGGTGAAGATATTGTATCAGACTTAAAGAAGTATGGAAATAAACTTTGTTCAATAGTACAGAGCAAATTGAAACCATTCTTTATAGATGAAACAAAGAATATCCATGATGCAATTGGATCCGCCTACATATGGGCAAGAACTGTTGCTTGTCCTTATACAGGCAAACCAATCCCCCTAAGCCCAAATTGGTGGCTTTCAAAAAGAGGAAAACCAGTTGCTGTTCAATCAGTGTTCGATCCGAATTCGGATAAAGCAACTTTCAAAATTATCCGTGGAGAGGAGGAATGCGCTTTTCTTAAACCAGATGAAGGTACAATAAGCAGAGGGAATGCAATTTCCCCATGGGCTAACAATCAGCCAGTTGATGGCAGTTATATCAAAGAAGAGGCTCAGGCGGGAAGAATGGGACAGCAGTTGTATGCAATTGCTGTGAAGAAAAGCAGAGGAACCGAATATAGAGCACCTACACAAGCTGATTTAGATGCTGTTGATCTTGCTGAAGCTGAACTTACTAAGAGGATTCCTGAGTGGCGGGTGAAAGGTATAATTCCAGATGATGTGATTCCTTTTGGCAACAAGACCAGTGAACCTCAGAGATATGGTATGTACAAGTGGTCGGACATGTTCACTCCTCGCCAACTGCTTTCCATCTGCACATATCTTGAAGAACTTCAAATAATAAAAGGGATGTTATTTAGAGAGATTCCAGGCGAAAAAGCAAAAGCTATTACAACTTACCTCTCATTTGTCATTTCCAAAGCAATTAACTACAACGCTATGCTTTCAAGTTGGCATACCGGCAGGGGAATTATGCGCGGGGTTTTTGATAGACATGATTTCAGCTTCAAGTGGACTTTTGGTGAATTCGATGCCACTGCAAATTTGTTTCCTTGGGGATTAAAACAGGTTGTTAATGCTTACTCAGGAATAGCCAAACTCGCTTCAGGTGCATCAAAAACCTTCTTTGATGAAACCACCAACTCAATTCCGGTTCAATTCATAAAGGGTTCAGCTTCAAGTGTTCCAGAAATTCCTACAGGCTCTGTTGAGGTAGTAGTCGTTGATCCTCCATACTATGATAATGTGATGTATTCAGAATGCTCAGATTTCTTCTATGTATGGATGAAAAGGTCACTTGGAGATGTTTACCCAGAATGGTTTAGTGATCAACTAACTAACAAAGAGGATGAGGCTGTTGCCAATGTTGCCCGTTTTTGCGATATGGGCAAAAACAAGAAGGCTCTTGCTCTTGCTGATTATGAACGGAAGATGGCAGCCAGTTTTAGAGAAATGCACAGAGTACTTAGGGATGATGGAGTACTTACTGTGATGTTCACTCATAAGAAGGTTGAGGCCTGGGATACCCTGGCCACATCTCTGTTGAACGCTGGTTTTGAGATTAAGTCATCCTGGCCTGTGCATACAGAAAGTGAGCACTCTTTACATCAGGCAAAGAAGAATGCAGCCAAGAGTACCATTCTGCTTACTTGCAGAAAACGGGAGCCATCAACCGAGACTGTTTGGTGGGATGATATAAAGGGTGAAATACAGGAGACAGCTAGAACAACGGCTGAGTACATGGAGAAGCAGGGGATTTCGGGCGTTGATTTATACATAGCAACTTTTGGACCTACTCTTTCGATTCTTTCCAGAGACTGGCCTGTAATGTCCAGTGAGGTTGATGAGGATACTGGTGACCCAATTCCTCTTCGTCCTGAAATAGCTCTTGATATAGCAAGAGAAGAGGTTGTAACCCTTCGCAAGAAAGGTCTTTTACTTGGCAGAGAGCTGGACTTTGATCAGTATACTGATTGGTATCTCATGGCTTGGGATTCATTCAGTGCCGAGGAGTTTCCGGCTGATGAGGGAAGAAAGCTTGCTCTTGCAATGGGATTGGATCTGGACAAGGATATTCTTCGAACAAAAATGTTGGCCAAGAAGAAATCAAGTTCAATTGTTTTACTGAAACCAGAAGATAGAAGAAAGAAGGGTCTGGTAGATCCTTCTAAATTATTCTTCGACTGTATGATTGATGCTGCACACACTGCAATGTTGCTTTACTCTGAGGATGGAGCAGGAGCCTGCAAATCGTTTATGGAGAAAGCAGATCTAATCGATAATACAACTTTCATAGGACTTATTCAGGCATTACTTGGGGCCATACCCAGAACACGCTCAAAGGGTGAGTTTGTTCGACCAGAAGCAGATGTACTCGATAATATGCGTCTTTCATTCTTTCCTGAAATGGAAGTGACTGAAATCGATGAGTATGCTAGGGATGCTGGCGATTTCGGAGATCAAGGAGCCCTTGGAGTATGAAACTCATTCAATTATTCAAAGTTTCTTTGCAAAAAAATGAATCAGTATAGAATGCGGTAAGTCGGTATGTACAAATTGCTAGATGCCTTGAGATTATTGCCTAACAGAACCAAGAAAATCGTATTGGATATTAACGACAGGTGCAATGCACGATGTATTTTTTGTAGCCAAAAGATATCGGGATGCGAGAGAGAATTGTCTGTTTCAGAGGCTACACGAATTTTCTCCGAACTAAGGAGTCTAGAATTAAGAGACATCACCTTTGCTGGTGGTGAACCAACCCTTCATAGCAGGATACATGATCTGGTAAAGAAAGCTGACAGCTTTGGGCTAAGAGTTGGTCTTGTATCGAATGGCATTGTTTTCGATACCGCTTTCACTGAAAGACTTCTTGATTCCGGGTGTTCGGAGGTTGCTCTCAGTGTTTATGGTTTAAGCGCGAAGACACATGATTTACATACGGGTGTTACTGGATCTTTTGATAAACTAATGCATACGTGTCAACTTATTCGGGAATCTGGAATGATTTTAAGAATTAACCTCTTGGTTACGAGATACAACTTTAAAGAGCTAATGGGAAACGAAGGCTTGAGGGTCTTTGACGAATACTTTCCAGCATTGCTAAGAATCACTAATCTGGTACCCCAGGGAAGTGCCACTTCATGTTTTTTTGAATTAAGAATTGAGCCAGATGAGTATTTCCGATTAATCTCTCATCTTAGAGCAAGGAAACCATCGTTCCTGTGTAGTTTTCAGCAATATTTTTCTTCGCTCAACCCCATCTATGAAGAACTATTTGCTATTGATCAATCCTGCACTGATGCATTGGGAATTGTTCCATCCATTATGAAGGATGGAATTCTGTTACCATGCTGCTACATGTCTGGTGATTTGAAGAAGTTTGCATCGGGAACAGATATTGTTGTAGGTCATGAAGATAGCAAGGGCAGGAAGCATTCACAGTGTCCAGTGATGTCAGATTACATACCTGGCATAGATGCTACTTATGCCTGTCTTCATCTTGAGTCCTATTTATAAGTGGCGGATAACTACTAGTTTACGTCTTCCCGAAGTGTCAAGAGGGACGACTCTTATGCCTATTTGCATTAATGAGAGAAATTCCCCTAATTCGTCTATATTGATGTCCAATATCTTCACTGTGTATCTGCTAAATTCCTTCTCGCTATCGGTATGCAAATACTTTACTACGATCCAGTTTGGTGGGTAATCCCACTGTACGGAGACGGTTTGATTGCTATCTCTGTAAAGTTCAGTAATAATCCCTGTTGGGTATCTCTTCATGCATTGTGTTTTGTCTAAGATCTCGAAAATAATAGAAGCATCTGCATTTTTTAATAAACGCAATAGAATCGCAATCCTATTACCAAATTCTTTAAAGCAAAAAACCCCCTGCGATATTACGGAGTACATGATATATACAAGGTCATAGCTTCTTGGGTATGAGAAACTGAACCCATCACCAACGAAAAATGAAACATTCGGGATTGAGCCCAACTTACTAAAGGAAATAGAAATTGCCTTTGAATCCATGTCAATAGCATCTAGTAACTTGGGCTGAAGTTTCAGTAAGGCAGAAGCGTGATTGCCGGTTCCAACACCAATCTCAAGAATATCACTACCATCGACTTTTGCATAATTGCTAATAATATCTATTTCTTTTGCGTAAACACTAGAAGGCCGGGAAAAAACTGTTTCATAAAGCTCATAGTACCATAATGAATGCATTATTGCTACTTGGAGGGGGGAAACAAGGAATACCAGAAACTGAGATAGTAACTAATTACACGAGTATCAACGATTTTATAGGCCTTATTTTCGGTGCCGTTAAGTATTGATGTTGCCCAACCAAAAATGAGTTCTTTTTCACCAGATTTATATTCTAATATTGTGAAGTTCATAAAGCTTGGAGCTTCGAAATCAGCTACACTGAAGAAATATGTCCCCTCTGAGGAGTTTTTAGCATATCCGTTTAGTTCAACCGATCTTTCTTGAAACCCCGGGCTAATAATTTCTTTGTAAGAAAGCCCGCTCTTTAGCCCCTTTTTAATTGTTGAAGAATAGCGATCATCAAGCTGGCTTTTTGGCCGGACATTATACTTTGATATTCGTGTGTTAAATATCGTAGTCGCAAAAGGAATCCGCTGGCAAAGATATTCCATTGCCTCATCTGAGGAATGGAATTCTGTGATTAGGTTTGAGCGAGGAAAGGTATTTATATGGTTTTGAATCTTAGTATGGAATTTATCTAGATTGGAATCCCTTGCTCTCAGTGAAAGCTTG
The DNA here is from genome assembly GCA_021107435.1 of Candidatus Sabulitectum sp. Taxonomy (GTDB): domain Bacteria; phylum Fermentibacterota; class Fermentibacteria; order Fermentibacterales; family JCC-6; genus Sabulitectum. The sequence goes on from JAIOSV010000093.1 coordinate 13,993, forward strand.
TCGGTGACAAGTATAACAAAGATGGACAGCAAGAATGAGGATAAAATTCGTGTTAATGATTCTGGAATAATCTGCTTACCGTAGTTTAAAAATAGACCAATAATAATAACAGCAAACGCTATTAATATGCCAATTATGTAAAGAATAAATTCCTTATTCGGTTTTTGCATTGTTGTTTACTTCTCCATTTGTAAAAAGACTTGCTCCAAATTCATGATCTGTTAATAGTGTTATGCCGGTATCAAAAAGGTGAAGGCTCTCCTTCGATAGCAGTTTCAATTGGGGCAAGGATAATTCAGATACTAATGAGTTCTTGTTTGAGAATAGCGAAATTAAGCTTGCTTGGTTGGGGTATTTGCGATGAATATAGGAAAGAAGCTCATCCCAATCCCAAAATCTGATAGAATCGCCTGGTTGTAACTGATCAGCGAACATAATTGTTATGGCAAAACGAAGAGAGTAAATAAGACCGCTACTGTGAAAAGACAGAGGAAGGGCAGATGGATTTAAGTGTAAATAAAGAAAATGCATGATTGCAGAGTTAACATAAGAATCAATGGAATATGGATATGTTGTTTGGGGTATGGCATTTTCTTGAGAACGAAAAGTGGCGTTTGAGTTTTTAAGACATTGTTTATCGCCACAAACGAAATTTCCTCTGTCAAATACATATGCAAGAAAAGAACAGGGTTCCCATTTTGTCAAATGAGATAGCGAGGGATAATAAAGCAAGTGTAGTTTTGGGAGTTCCTTAGGCAGAAATACTTCATGTTCACGGCGTACTAATATTTGAAGAGCGAGTAGTCTACTTATCAAGGAAATATGCTCAGAAAACCGAATAGTCTTTTGTAATACATTTCCTGGATCAGAAGAGTTATTAAACACTAGCAGATCATATTCTCTCGATGACATAGACCCAAGAGTTGCTACAGAGTAGGAGCCGGACGTTACTAGAATTGATTCCTTTATTGTCTTCAAAAATGAGTCGGTAATGATTTTGCTCCAATTCAAATAATTGTTCTTATTGGCATTCAATAATTCTATAGAGAGAACTCTCCATTCGAATATAGATGCTAAGAAGAACCAACACAAGATAATCCACAAGGAAAATGCTAGGCTTTCACAAGCAAGTATTACTTTCTTAACATAGTTACATTCTTCTATTTGCTCTTGAATTGCCTGATGTTGTCTCTGTCCATGGGAAAATTCCTTGTCAGGTGTCCGGCTGAGTACTCACATACGATTGGATTATACTAAGCACATGAAAATAACTATTCTGTACAAGAGGCACAAATTGCTTTTAGCTTTACTGGAAGCTTTTGGCGGTTCAGTGGGGGCAATTGATTTTATGAAGTACCTGTTTCTGCTTTCGCAGGAACAGAAAGCTGCTTCGTATCATTTTGTACCATACAAGTTCGGATGTTTCTCTTATCAGGCTTATGCAGATAAGCGATCACTTGTCAGAAAAGGATTGCTTGAGGATACTGATACTTGGAACTTAACATCTGCCGGATACGGTATGCTGATGGACATTGAGAAAAGCAATGTTTCAGCAATTGTATCAGTAAAGAAGGAATTTAGCAGTTATTCAGGGAATGATCTTGTCCGGTATGTATACGGGCGATTCCCGTTCTACGCTTTGAATAGCGAGATTGCTCAAGATATTCTTTCTGAATCAGAATGTGAAATGATCAAATTGACTAGACCTGTTTCAGATAGACCCGCTGTGCAATCCATTGGATACGAGGGATTATCTCTTGATGAGTACCTGGTTCGCCTTTTCAAGGCAAGTACGGATATTCTTGTTGATGTAAGAAAGAATGCTTTCAGTATGAAATATGGATTCTCAAAGAAAACATTGAAGAGTGCAACCGAAGCTTTGGGTATGAAATACATTCACATTCCGGCTCTCGGAATTGAAGGTGACAAAAGGAAGAAGCTTATCACTCAGAAGGATTATGATGACCTGTTTGAAGATTATGAGAAGAATGTGCTTCAATTCAGAAAACAGGAGCTTGATTCTTTGACGAAATTGGTTAATAATGGTACTAGAATCGCTGTAACTTGTTATGAAGCGAATCAAGCACAATGCCATAGGACAATTGTTTCAAAAGAGATAAGTCGTTTAACCGGGATTGAGGTTAGAAACCTATGAAAAAAGAGAGAGTGTTGATTACGGTGAAAACCTATCCTACTCTCTCTTCTACATATGGTGAACTTGTTTGCACTGCTGGTGTTAGAGAATTAACTGGCGAGTGGATTCGAATATACCCAATACCGTACAGAAGACTTCATGAGGAATATCAGTTTTCCAAGTATCAATGGATCAACATTCAGTTGATGAAAAGCACGAAAGACACTCGAAGCGAAAGTTACCGGCCTGTTAATTTACACGACATAGAACTGATGGAAAAAATACCAGCTGGAAACTCTGGTTGGAGAGCTCGTAAAAAATTTGTTCTGATTCCGGAAAATATGTACTCTTCTCTCAACCTGCTTATTAAGAATACGAAGAGTACAAATCGTTCGATAGCAGTCTTTAAGCCTTCAAAGTTTATTCGATTTTCTGTAGAACATGTAGGCAGGGACTGGGATAAAAAAAAGCTGGAGTTATGCAGGGCTTTGCTGATGCAACAGAGTTTTTTTGACAATCATATGCACGAAATTGAGCCAGCGCAGAAAATTCCATACAAATTCAAAATTACCTTTTCCGATGAAGACGGGAAGGAATCTACCATGATGGTTGAGGACTGGGAGATTTGCGAGTTGTATCGGAAATGTATTCGCAGTTCAGCCTCAGAAGAGGAAGCTGTTGATAAAGTTCGCAAGAAATGCGAATCTCTCATGTATGAAAGGGATCTCTATCTTGTACTAGGAACAACGAAAGCATGGCATAGTATTGCCCTCAATCCCTACATCATCATTGGTCTCTTTTACCCGCCTGTTGAAACCCAGCTAAGCTTTGGATTTTAGAAATTATGAAAACTGATCTTTCTTCCTACCCCTTTGGCATTCTCTACAATACCGCAGATGATCCTCTGAACAGCTTCTACATTCCCGCTCTTGAAAGAAGCGTGCTGGTTGTCAGGGGTACCGGTTATTACACCAGTACTTCACTTGCAGTCGCAGCCGCTGGTGTTTCCAGACTTGTTCATAATGGGGGCAGAATGGAGATATTCTGCGGGGCACAGCTTTCTCCAAACGATGTTGAAGCTATTGCAAAGGGTGAATCCTTAGAGAATGCTGTTGGACGGGGTCTTGCGGATTCTCTCTTTGTTCCTGTGGAGGACGAATTTCGAACAGCAAGACTGTCTGTGCTCGCCTGGATGATTGCTGAGGGTAGGCTAGATATTCATGTAGTTCTTTCTGTTGATGGTGATGGTAAACCTGTACCAGCTTCAAAAGCACAGGAGTACTTTCATCCCAAAATGGGTCTCTTTCTTGATTCGTCCGGTAACAGTATGAGCATGTATGGAAGCGTTAACGAAACTGAGACTGGATGGACTAGGAACTATGAGAACTTCCAGGTGAATTGTTCATGGGACAGAGAAGATGTGCCAGCAGGAAAAGCTTTCATCAATCGTGCAAAGCAGGAATTCAACAGGCTTCGGAATAATGAAGCTGCTGGATGGCATGTTATGCCCATTCCTAAAGCTGCAAAGCAGAAGTTGTTGAAGTATTGTCCCACTTCAAAGCCACCGGTACTTGATCCCCTGGAACTGCAAATCGGTAAAGTTGAACCGAAACCTTCAATTAACCAAATCAAAGCAGCATTCTTGAGAGATGCACCCAGGATGCCATGGGCTTCATGGTTGGGGGCTGCATCGTCAACAGTATCTCCATGGCCTCATCAAAGAAAAATCTATTCAGGTGTTGTTGCATCATATCCCAACAATTACCTGTTCTGCGATGAAGTTGGATTAGGGAAAACAATTGAAGCAGGACTGGTTCTGCGTCAACTGATAATTTCCAAACGAATCAAAAGGTGTTTGCTGCTTGTACCCAGGGCGGTTCAAAAGCAGTGGCAGGAGGAAATGTGGGAGAAATTTTCATTGAATATTCCTTTGTATGCCGGAGGAATAGTTAAAGATGTGTTTGGGGAGAAACTGTCTTTTGATTCCTCCAAAGGAGCTTGGAATTCATTCGATATGCTCATCGCAACCAGTCACCTTGCCAAGCGTGCTGAGAGACGACCCGAATTACTTGAAGCAGACAAATGGGATCTTGTCATTGTAGATGAAGCCCATCATGCAAGACGCAAGGATTTCCTTAACACGGACTTGTATCGGCCCAACAGTTTGTTGACTCTGCTTACTGGAAGAGATGGCAATGGTGGCCTTGTTCAGAATACGAAGTGTATTTACCTGCTGACTGCAACACCTATGCAGGTGAATCCTGTTGAGGTCTGGGATTTACTAAAAGTCCTGGGAATGGGAGGGCGATGGGGAGCAAGGAAGGAGAACTTCCTTCGCTTCTTTGAAGAAGTCAGACTACCCTTTGAAGCAAGAAACTGGCAATTCCTGCTGGCAATGACGAAAGACTGTATTGATGGGGGCATTCCAATTGATCCAGTGGTAGCTGTCATGGCGGAGAACAGGCTTGGATATGTTGAGTGCCAGCGATTGGTAAATTTAACTTCTGGAAACTCTTCAACTTTCTCGCATCACAATTTGTCAGAGGACTCTCTTGCTGTACTTGATCATGTGATAAAAAGTACTACTCCTATTCGCGGAATGATGTGGAGAAATACCAGGAACTTGCTGAGAGAGTACAAGAAGAAAGGTCTTCTTGACGCGATTGTACCGGTCCGGGAGCCCCGGAACCAATGGATTGATCTTGAAGACTCGGAAGAAGATTCAGAGTGGGCTCTCTATTGCAAAATCGAAGAGTACATCAGTGACTTTTACAAGAAATACGAGGAGAAGAGAAAAGGTCTTGGCTTTGTGATGACTGTGTATAGAAAGCGGCTTACAAGCTCATTCTATGCACTTGAGAAAAGCATGGAAAGAAGACTTGCTTACCTCAACAACACACTTGCTGGTGATGATCTTTTATCCGATGAGGATTTTGAGGAAGGTTCGTTCTTTGAAGACGAAGATGTTGACATTCAAGCTGAAGAAGATCTTTCAACTGAGATATTTTATGTAGAGGAATTTCTTAGAGGGCTTAAGAATCTTTCCGGTGATTCAAAATACAATCAACTGGTGGATGACATTGATTACTTCTTCCGGTTGCGAGACACAATAATCATTTTCACTCAGTATACAGACACAATGGATTACCTGAGAGAAAACCTGAAACATGTGTATGGGAAGAAAGTTGCCTGCTATTCCGGAAGAGGTGGAGAGCGGTGGACTGGCTCTCAATGGTTGCTGGTTCCCAAGGAAGAGATCAAAGGTGACTTCAGGGCGGGAGACGAATTAAAGATTCTTCTCTGTACTGAATCTGCGTCTGAGGGATTGAATCTGCAGACTTGTGGTGTTCTTATCAATTATGACATGCCATGGAATCCAATGCGGGTTGAGCAGAGAATTGGAAGAATTGACCGCATAGGGCAAAGGTTTGATAAAGTCTGGATCAGAAACTATTTCATTACAGATACAGTTGAGGCTCAAGTCTATCAAAGGCTTGAACAACGAATTGGAGATTTTACTGCGGTTGTTGGAAGACTGCAACCAATTCTTCATGGTATTGAAGAGACCATTAAGACTGTTTCCATGGCAGGTGGTAGTGATAGAGATAGAATTCTTGCTAAGAAGCTGGATGAGATTGAAAAGCAGCTTGAAGATAACAGATTACGGGATTTTGACCTAAATGATTTTGTAGAATCTGATTCAGATTCAAACAGTATTACGGAATTGCCTGCCACTCTCGAAGATATAGAGGATTGCCTTTTAAATAATGGTATTCCGGGAGTTTCTATTGAGCCTTCGGAAGAAGAGAATATTTGGAATCTTACTTTTGAGGGCTCAGAGTATTCCGTAACCTTCCAGTCTGAAGTATTTGATGAATACCCAAACAGCGTTCAAATGCTTACCTGGGGAAATCCACTCTTCGAGAGAATTATTTCCAAAGCGGTACATGGAAGTGAAACGGATAAAGAAGGATTCCTCTCTATTTCTTCAAAGCATACATCTATATGGCTCCGACCTAATGAGACTAAAGACGTAGTTTCTCTTAACAATGTTTCTGAGCTTGAACCTTCATCAGAAATGGAATGGTCAGATTCATCAGAGATCTGTGCTAGCAGAGTATTCTCTGAGCTTGTAAAAAATGAAGATTTCGACAGACAAGCCAGCTCAGAGAATAAAAACACTTGGCAGAAAAGTCGTCTTCTTATTGAGGCAAAAGAGATACTTGCTGATGCAGTATTCATGATGGTTGCTGATATGTCCTCGAAATTTCAATTTGAATCAAGCGGTTCAAACTTGACAAAAGAGGCGTTTAACAAACTTCTTGAGATTGGGTATCCATGGAAAGGATTGGTTTCTGTTGTAGGTATCTTAGACACTGTAACCATAAATTCAATTAATGACCGATTGAGCGCTGAAAGTTTAGAACGAAAACCTTGGCTTAAGAATCTTGAGAAGTTGAAGGGAAGAGCCAGAAGCATGTTACATAGAATTCTTGATAGCAGAAAGAAAGTGATTGATAGGACCACGAAGCATGTTATGAAGAGGTTTTATGGCTCCTCGTAGAATGCAATAAGTTCAATAAATGAAAACTGGAATAACATCATGCATTTGATCAGATGGATTCGAGCAAGTATTAGAAATTTTAGGAGAAGAATAGTGATACAATCCTATCAGAAAGCTCTTCACATTTTTTTCAGGAGTTCAGAAACCATTACATCCCAATACTCGGTAGGTAGAATGATGCTCAAAGAGTATTCCCGATCGGATGAAGGGTGGTGTACAACATATAGAAGTATTAATAATTGGCGGTCGCTTTATGTCAACGAAGAATATGTATCCAAAATCTATAGTGCTATTGGTATCGATGATTGCCTTGATTCTCTTGCCGAACTTGTTCCCTTAAGAGAGTTTAGCATAGTTAAGGATGACAAGAAGACACCGTTACTGGGTGAAGATCGTCTAAAGAAAAACCGAGAGATGAATAAAAGAACACTTCTCACAGCGTATCTAGATTATAAAGAAATGCATGAGATAATCTCACACCTTACTATTAATAAGTATATTTCTGTAAAGGTTGAAGAGGCTCTTGCAGAACAGGTTACAGTTGACTTCCGCGCTCCCTTAATTGGATTTAATATGAATGGAATCAGCAAGATAGTTCTTGGTGAGATTGTAATTGAGAAACTAATTGATGAAGACAAGAAGCAAATGATGAATAGTTTTGATAGGGGAATTATGAGATCTGACCCTATTCATGTTGGGGTTGGATTCAATGATTGTAGTACTTCTGGATATTGGATCAAAGGAAGAATTAAGACAAAGTATTGCGGTTTTAAATCTACAGGTTTTGTTAGCAAAATGAGTGATGATGTAAAAATGATTGAGGAGCAAATTGAGTCTATTCTAAAAGCTCTCAGATTGTTCAAAAGTATTGATGTAGGGATTCGAGGGATTTACATAAGAAGAACACTTTGCGACACCGCAATAGATATTGCCAAGTGGTTTTATGAAATATACAAATATGGCGATTTTGGGAGTTCTGAGAAAATTGAACCGGGTCATTTCTCGAGAGACTATCATCAAAATTTTATGTACAAAGTAAACAAGGACGATATTGAGGGATTGAAGAGACAATACAATACAATTCAGAAGTATTATACACAGCCACTCGAACAAATCTCTCAAGCGATTGAATATTTTTCTGGCTCTTTTGAGCAGACCAGGGGAACTTACATTTTCACTGATCTGTTGATGGGGCTGGAAACATTATTAAATAATCCAGATAAGATAAATGAATTGAATAAAGAGAATATCATGAAAAAGTTTGATTCTATAAGAAACAAAATAGATGCAACTGATGATTTGAAGAAGATATCACGCTTGATATTTAAGCTACAAGACTACAAAGGGATGCCTGCTGCTCTGAGAATAGGAGCAAAAATTCTCTATTCCGATAGAGAAGAACAGAAGAAATTCAATAATTTCTTTTATTCCAATACTGATTCTGAAGTAAGTTGCTACAGATTACGAAACAATCTGTTGCACGGGAATGACAATAGTGACATAAGCAATAAAATAAAAAGAATACTACCTGAGTTATCGATATATATACGGAAGATAATTAACATACTTATTGAGAGAAGAGTCAGTGGTGATTTGGATTGTGATAATACAACATACTTTGATAAATTGAAAGAAATTGCTGCGTCGAAGGAGGGAGTAGGTGTTTAATGACTGTTGCAGAGATTCACGGTAAAATAGCTTCCAGTGGAAGCAATATTTCTGATCGTTTAGAGGATCTTTTAACATCTGATGTTTTTGGAACATGTAAGTATCTTCGAGATGAGCTATTGCTTTTCCCATTTCTTTCGACAGCAATAAGTGTTCCAACTAAAAAGGCTTTTGATTTATTGCCTCTTGATATCTCTATTTCTGAGTATTCTTTTTGGCCAAGACTTAGTCGGTCTGAACCTGATTTATTACTGCATCTTCAATCAGAGTCAGATAACGATCTGTTAGTAATGATTGAGGCAAAATATCTTTCTGGGAAATCAGGAAAAGCATATTCAGATGACGAGCTTACTACTGCAAATACATCAAGGGATCAGCTTGCTCGTCAGCTTGAAGATCTCTGTGATTTTTCAGCAAGAGAGAATATTTTCAAAATAGACAAACCCCATCGGTGCCTTTTTTATGTAACAGCCCACAGACACTGTCCATCAGACTCAATCTTAGAAGCGATTAATGAGTTTGAATGCATTAGACAGACAGCCATAGTACCAAATGTGTATTGGACAAGTTGGGTAAAGCTATATGACATCGCACTTTCTTCTTTAAGAGAGAAGATCAATTTGAGAGAGAGGGCGCTTCTCTCAGACATTTGTTTGTTGCTTAAGCGTAAAGGGTTGGTGAAATTCTCTGGTTTTGCATCAATTACTAGCGTGAGTTTCCTACGCACCCATACACTTACATCTGTAACATCATGGTAATATGCAGTATACCGCGCTTTCAATTGTATACACCAACGCCCCTGAACTTGGGTCGTTTGATATGCAGATTCTTCAAGTCAAGAGCCTCCACGAGAACGTTTTCTTCTTCTGACATTTCTTCCAATTTGTAGGTGATTTTGGGTTTTCCCTTTTCACTCAGCTGCTCAAGAACAACTGATAACCGTACATTGTCAAGCGTAGTCAACAAAGTATTCATGGAGCCCGTGAAATTTGCTTTTAGTCGCGCCTCGCGTAATAGAATAGATGCCAGCTGATAACCCAGTACGCAAATGAAATTGTGTACAATAATTTTCTGATCCGTCCAGTGGAACTGTGGTCGCAGTGCAAGGTGAAAAGGATTCTTCATTTTTTTGAAAGCCGATTCAACAGCTGATTGTCCATGGTAAGAATCAATTATCTCAGCGGATGCCCATTCGTGACGACTTGTCATGAGGATCCTGTAACCAAGCTCTTCCTCAATAGACTCCAGTCTCTCTTTGTTAATATTGTAATCAAGTTTAAGCTTACCGTCTGGTTTTTCATTCAGAGACCAGTCAATCATCCCGGCCAGATACTGTCCTTTTACAAGCTTTCTTATCTTTTCTTCAAGTACATTCTTGTCACGCTTTCGGGCATTGGGTGAATCAAGACCTTCAGATATTTCCTGTAATTTCTTCTCTCTTTTAGCTAACGCCTGGTAAATACCTCTCAACTGACCAGCCCTGAGTTTGTCAGAAATTATTACCAGAACTGTTCTCTCTTCTCCCCATACTTTTCGTTTTTCCCGGTAAGTCTGAATGGTTTTGTCTCGAACTGTAATCTCTTCAAAATTATCAGCAGCCTTGATTACCAAAGCCTTATGCTGATAGGGTGTCAGGGCTCCCACATAATGCAGATCCAGTTCTTTGATCAAAGCCATGTTACTCTTGGAATTATTCCCCTGATCAAAAACAAGTGTATGCCCCTTGAGATCAAAATTCAGGTTAACCATTCTCTCTTTTATTTTCCCAACGATTTCTTTAAAAACATTTGAGTCATTCATGTTCCCCTCATAGGTAACATGAAACAGAGGGATGTTATCCTGTTTCGTAACCACCATTGCCAGCCCAACCTGCCTTAAGTCGTAACGCTTCTGCTTGTTCTTTCCACGCTTAGCTATGGTACACCGCGCATTCGTTGAATCAATGTAAGTGAAAAAATTGGTGGTATCAAAAAGCAGAGTATCGCTTTCCAGTTTGTAGACTTCACGAGCTCTTTGCAATAACTCAAACTCAATTTTCTCGATTGCTTCAACCGGAAGAGAATCCATCATATCCCAAAAATGATTGCTATCTACCTTACTGAGAGCAACCCTGAGCAGGTACTCAATTGAAGTGGTTCTTGCCCAGTCCCACCATCCATCTTTACTGGTAGGCTTACATACCCGACCGACTGCTCCCAGCAAGAGAGTTATTCCGGCAGTGAGCTTATGACGAACTGGTTTTTCAGCCATGTAGGGTCGCTGAGATTTAATGTGCTGATTGATTATGGAAGGCACATCAAGCTTTTGAGCGATATCAAGAAGAGCAACTACCGCACCGTGAGAGTAAGACTTAATTGTGTAATTATCAGCAAGCCCACGGAGTCGTTTGAGAAGAGTTTCAGCCTTACCCAGATATTCCAGAACGATGGGTCTGGGTTTTCCATTAACTCTTCTTGACTCAACGATATACCAGTACTTTTGTCCCCGCGACATCTTGGATTGAATCGAAGCCATGGCATCACCTCTCATCCAGTGTATACATTTGAATTAGTACATTCGTAATATACTAAATGCCACGTTATTAACAAGTCCATAGCACAGTTGTATTCAGTGTATACTTAACAAAGACAAAAAGAAATGCCGTAACACGCTTAAACTGAAGCGGTTACGGCATCTGGCCTGTCTGGAAATCTCTATTTCATAGGAAACTCACGCTAGTTCACAGGATTCAGACTGGAAATATTTGAGTTTACCATTAGAAACACAAAAAGGAGGCTCTCAATATTTTACAGGAGTAGAATGTTCAGATAATTACGTTGGATGGTATTCTAGTAATAAAACTATTACTCAAACTCAATATGTATGGAGTAGAAGGAAAGGGGTATCGAATGGAAACTGTTGAAGGAAAGAACATTAAGGATTTGTTTGAAAAAATTATAGGTATATACACTGATACATCACGATTACTCGTCGATGCAGAAGCCTTGATGAAGGAGCGGGGTTTTGAGAATATCGGTTCCGGAAATAGTATTTCAACAGAACAATCTAAAGTAAAGACAAATGTACATCTTTGGGTCACTCCATATGCTGTTATGTATTTTGCAGAGGAAGAATCTGCTACAAGCCCGATTTATGGTCTTGGTGTTTTTTTCATGGGGCCAGCAGATATGAAGAAGCCAATTGAACCTCTTGTAATATTTGGTTGTTTGAACTTGAAAATTGATGAAGAAGGTTCTCGAAAGCGCCCACTTCCTTGGTATCTAAAGGAAGCATGGTTTTCAATGACAGAGAACAGAGAGATAGGCAAACTTCATAAAGTAAGTGAGAAATTTGAAATAAAGAATGGAGTTATTCAAGCTCTTCATATCGAGGATATCAGTGATTTTGATTCTCTTCAATCAAAGATTATTGAACCACTGTTAGAAATGAGTATTGATTAAAGACACAAATATCTAATCATTTGATTTTGTTCCTTACATCAAATTCCGGGGATCCACATCCACATCCATTCGGACGGTGGTCTGTTTCAGTTCGTTGAAGGTTTTTCTCATTGTGGCTACGGCTGCTTTGAGGGTGGCGTGGCCGGGGGCTTTGAGCAGGGCACTGTAGCGGTATTTGTCTGCGATCTTTGCCATGGCTGCTTCGCTTGGGCCGAGGAGTGTGCAGTTTTGGGGTAGTGGGGTTTTGCAGGTGAGGTCAGCGGCTTTCTTTACTTTTCCCTGATCTTTGCCTGACCAGAGCAGTCTGATCATTCTTGTTGTGGGCGGGTTGCTGAGAGTTTTTCTCATATCAAGTTCCTGCGTGATGAAGGCTTTGTAGTCGTGCTTACAGGCCAGTTGAATGATGGGGTTGTCGGGGTCGGTGGTCTGGATGATTACCTCGCCCGGTTTTTCACCTCTGCCCGCACGGCCAGCTACCTGGAGGAGCAGGTTGAATGTGCGTTCCTGGGCTCTGAAGTCAGGCATGTAGAGACCCATCTCGGCACCAATCACCGCAGCAAGGGTGACATTGGGGAAGTCATGGCCCTTTGCAACCATCTGTGTGCCCAGAAGAACATCGCCTTCACCGTTCGTGAACTGCCGGATGATCTTCCAGTGCGCTGATTTGATGCCGGTGGTGTCGGCGTCCATTCTGATTACTCTGGTTTGCGGAAGAAGCTCTTTCAGGGCGTCCTGCACCTTCTGTATACCGGGGCCCTGTCTTTTGTATTCTTCTCCGCTGCACTGGGGGCATCTTGTTTTCGCGCTTTTCCAGTGGCCGCAGTGGTGGCAGCGGAGGACTTCCCCGTGGCGGTGATAGGTCATTGATATGTCACAGGCAGGGCATTTCTCCACATGGCCGCAGGCAAAACACATTTGTATGGGGGAATGGCCTCTGCGGTTGATCAGGATAATGCTCTGTTCCCCTGCTGCTGTGCGTTTGCCTATGGCTGCCAGAAGTTGTTGGGAGAGCAGGGTGAATTTTTCTTTGTTGGAATCTATCAGTGTTATTTTTGGAAGCTCTCTTTTTGTGGCTCTGTCCGGCAGGGTAAGCAGTGTGTACCGGTTGTGCTGCGCGTTCTGCCAGCTTTCTGCCGATGGGCTGGCTGAACCAAGGATTACCGGAATATTTTCAATACTGCCTCTTACTACAGCGAGGTCACGACCGTTGTAGTGGGGCATTGAGCCCTGCTTGTAGCTGTCGTCGTGCTCTTCATCTACAACTATTATCCCAAGGTTTTTCACAGGAGCGAAGACTGCGCTGCGGGGGCCAATCACTATGCTCCGCTCACCACGCTGAACCATGCTCCATGCGTCGAGTCTTTCACCCTTTGACAAACCGCTGTGAAGTACCGCCACTTTTTTTGGAAAACGGTTGTTGAATCTGCTTACTGCAAGAGGTGTAAGGGATATTTCAGGAACCAGAACTATGGCACCTTTGTTCTGCTTTGCCTGCTTCTCAATGAGTTTGAGGTAGACCTCTGTTTTGCCGCTGCCCGTTACTCCGTGAAGAAGGAATGTTTTTGGTTCTTTTCCCTTTTCTTTTTCTCTTCCGTTGTCTTTTTTATCTTCTTTATCTTTTTTGTTTTTGTCTTTGTTTGTTTCTGCTGCTGTCTCTGCTTTTATTTCTGATGTTGCTTTTGTTACTGCTGTTACTTTTTCTATTGCTTCGGTCTGGTGTTTGTTCAGGTTCGGTGCCGGTTTGTTTTCCAGATTCGGTGTGTTCAGCATGGGGTCACGGGGTACTTTTTTTATTGTTTCCCTGATTAACCTGAGCTGCCGGAGTCGTTCCAGAGAGTTTCTGTTGGATCTGGCTGCTATGAGAAGTTCTGTTTTTGGAATTGCTCCGGTTAGTGCAAGCGTGAGCAGGAGTGCCGCCTGTTTGGGAGCCCGTTTCTTCAGAGAGTGACCGGCGGAGGTGAGTTCTTCAGGTGGAACAAGCGGCTCAATAATTGAGATCTGTCTGGGCGGCGGGAGCTTTTTGGGTTGCCACCAGGTTTTGATCAGCCCTTTTTCCGCTTCCTGCGCAAGGATACTGTCCAGTGGAATGTTGTCCGGTGCGAGTGTTTTGAGAAGGTTGTATTCAATTGTTTTTCTCTGTCCCGCGTATTGTCTGATTGTTGATTCGTTTCTGATCTGTATTACTTTTACTGCGTTGCCGTGCATTCCAGGGGGGAAGGCGGCTGCGGCAACCATGCCGGGCGGTGTCATGTAGTAGTCGGCAGTCCATTTAAGAAGCTTGAGTACATTTTTTGAGAGCAGAGGTTTTGAGTCGAGACGCTGGATTACATCTTTAAGTTTTTTCTTGAGTTTTTCGGGAACTTCTATGTCTGTTTCCCAGATAACACCAACTACTCTGCTGCCTCCAAGGGGAACAACCACGCGGCAGCCTTCCAGTGTGCCACCCTGCATGTTTTCCGGAAGCAGGTAGGTGTAGGTCTTTGCTATTGGTCTGGGTATGGCAACTGCTATTGCTGTTGTCACGGTTGCATGCCTGTACAAAGAACTGGCCATAGTGGGGATGGACCCTTTACCTTCATCGGGCAGTGAGTTAGTCACGGTTGCATGCCCAGAGAAAGAGCCCTGTTCCATACTGTATCTCTTGCCTTTTTTATGCTCATGGGGAGTTTCGGCAGTGTCGGGAATTCGCCGTGGTCGTAGAGGACTTTTCCATTGCATTCCACCTTTTGTACTCTGCCGGCTCTCGGGATTTCATTCAGGTATCTCTGTTTGTCTTCGATTCTTGCCAGTTCATCTTCTTCGGTTTGTGTGAGGTTGAGGTGAATTTTGTCATTTTCGAAGTTCTCAAAATTGAAAAAGACAGCGGGTTCCGGTCCGGAGATCAGCGTCCATTTCCAACTGGGTATCATTCCCGGGTTTGCCTTTATTGATGCCAGGTTGGCTGCGAGGCGGGTTTCTCCTGACAAGTCAAGGCGGTTGTTGCAGGGGGCACCATCGCTGCCCAGCATTACTTTGATGTTGTTCTGGAGGAGTTTTGGTATGTCCGCTATTCCGCTGCCCAGGTGGAGATTTGTCCACGGGCAGTGAACAACTGCCGTTTTTGTTTTTTTAAGCAGATCTATTTCGTTTGGCTGAAGATGTATACAGTGGGCAAGGAGTGTTCTTTCACTCAGGAAGTTAAGGCTGTGGAGGAGATGGATGTTACCTCCCTTTTCGGCAATCCATTCGTCTGCCATTTCGCCGGGGGCTTCAGCGGCGTGCGTGGTTCTTATTGTGTTTCTGTCTTTTGTTTCCAGCCACTGCCAGAGTTGTGGTGTGCAGGAAAGAACGAATCTTGGCGCGAGGCCGTACTGGACTTGTTTTGTGCAGTTTTTCTCTACTTTTTCCGATTCCTTTATGAGCCATGGGAGCGGTTTCTTTATGAAGTCGGGGCCTCTGTCCATCAGAGCATTGCAGGCAATTGCCCGGATGCCGCTTTCCTTTAGAATGTCTATGGTGGTTGTGGAGTGCTCTACACTGCCCATGTCCAGAAGGCCTGTTGAGCCTGTGGATATTATTTCACGGAGCGATAGAATGACTGAAACAGCGAGGGTCTCAGGTGTGTGAGCTGCTTCCAGTGGCCAGATTCTTTCTTCAAGCCACGGAATAAGTGTTCTGCTTTCAGCCATGCCCCGGAAGAGGGTCTGACAGAGGTGAACATGGCTCTGAACTGTGGGTGTTACCCGTTCCAATTTGTTCTCCTTCTTTCCATTATTGTGATTCACTTGCAGCAGTTCTTATAATCAATGCTGATTGCAATGTCAGTTCTCTTTACTGAAAGGAATAATGTGCTGTATACGCTGATTCTGATGCTTTCCATGAATTTCCCTGTACTGGAAAGCTCGTTGCCCAACGGGCTTGATATTATCATCGGTGAGGATCACTCATCACCGATTGTCACAGTGTGCATTGTAGTGAATACAGGTGCTACATGCGAGACTCCGGAAATCAACGGGCTTGCTCACTTTTACGAGCACATGTTCTTCAAGGGCAATGCCGCTCTGCCTGATCAGACTGCTTACAACAACAGAATGAGAGAGCTGGGAATGATTCGCAATGGAACCACAGGCTCGGAAGTGGTGCGGTACTACCTTACAGTTTCCTCTGATCTTTTCTCTGAAGGTCTTGAATTTATGTATGACGCTATCACCGGCCCGCTGTTTAATCCCGAGGAAATAATCAGAGAGCGTTCAGTAATAATGAACGAGTATGAGAGGGGTACCTGCAATCCGTTCTGGAATCTTCAGCTTATGATGGAAGAAGTGCTTACAGTGGAACCCTGGAGGAGCAGTGCTATCGGTTCACCTGAAGTAATAATGGCGGCTGATCAGGAGGTCATGCTGATGTTTCAGGAGAAGTACTACACCCCGGATAACTCCGCTCTGATAATAACAGGCGATATTGACGCTGAGACTGTTATGCCAGTTGTTGCTGACCTTTTTGGACAGTGGGAGTACGGTGGACGAAGCGACTATTTCTCTCTTGATTTGAACATCTCTATTGAAAAGGACACTGCTTTGTACGTGGGCGGTCCCGAGGGTATGGGAATAGTCCGCATCGTGTATGTCGGTCCTTCCATGGCAAACCAGCAGAACTGGACCTACGCAGCGGATGTATGGGGTCAGTACATGGGTAGAATGACAGGTGAGTTCCACAACGACCTGGTGGCCAACGGTCCGTTCCTTAATGCGTACGCAAGCTACTATTCACAGAGATTTGAGCCCACTGTTACCTTTACCGGAATTATCGATCCCTCTCTGGTTGACGAGGGGCTTGAGATGATGAGAGAAGAGATTCAGGACATGTTCCGCGAGGAGTATTTTACTTCATCAGGCATTGAGACGGCATCGGAACAACTGCGTCGAGCGAGACTGTTCAAAGAAGAATCCAGCAGAGACATGGCAACGAAAACTTTCCCGTTCTGGTGGGTAGAGGGTGGCGGTCTTGCGTACTACAACAACTATCCGGACAGTCTGGCTGCGGTTACTGCCGATGATATTTCCCTGTATCTGGACAGGTGGGTGAAGGACAAACCATCGGCTGTCTTCCTCGTTACTCCGGAAGGAGAGTGGGTGGAATGATCTCTATTCTGTTTGTGCTGGCTCTTCTGGCATCAGTGCCGGAGAATGTTACTGAATTTGATATTGATAACGGTATTCATGTAATCTCCAGAACTGTTCCCGGCGGAGAGGTTGAAGGTCTCAGCTTCTTCCTTATCGGAGGTTCCAGAGTACTCGATGAGGCTAATCAGGGAATTGAAGCATTCGCTCTGGAAGCTGCATTGACCGGAAGCGATACATATCCTGATTCGAGATGGCGCGAGATCATGGATGTTACACTGGCAAGCTGGAACGCATCATACAACTATGATTACTCCAGATATCATCTGAAGTGCCTTTCAGAGGATCTTCCCCTTTTGCTTGACGGTTTCGCGGATTGTCTTTTAGAGCCTGAACTGGATTCTGTTGCGGTGGGAAGAGTACGGGATTCTCAGCTTGTGGATCTACAGACGGAACTTGAAGATCCCGATCACAGGGCCTGGCTTGTCGCGAACAGGGGGTTCATGGGCGCAGGGCATCCGTATCTCCTGCGGCCTGACGGTATTCCCTCCACTCTCTCGGCCTTTGATGTTGAAGATGTAAGAGAGTGGCTTTCCCGAAGAATCAAAAGCGGAAACATCCTTATTACCCACGCGGGCCCCACACCGCCTGAACAACTCGCTGAGCTGCTTGAAGTTTCTTTCGGAAGAGTTCCGGAAGGGGGAGATGTTATTCTTTCTGTTCCTGAATTCGGCATAGACCGTGATACTGTCATTGCAGAGAACGATGAAACTCTTTCCGCGTACTGCGTGGTGAAGTTCAAGGCTCCGTCTGCCGGTGATGCTGATCTCCCGGCGTATATCACAGCATGTCTGGTTGTTGATGAACTGCTCTGGCAGGTGCTTCGCACAGACAACGCGCTTACTTATGCGGTTTATTGCGGAAACACAAACAGTTACCGGCGCAAC
>JAIOSV010000076.1 GCA_021107435.1 Candidatus Sabulitectum sp.
AGAAGATCCCGCATGGGATATCCTTAACGGTTTTCAGCAGAGGACTTTACCACAAGGCATCACTGATCGCTGCACGCTTGTGATGAACGCGATTGACACGGGACATCCATCTTTGTCTCTTGCAGCCCTTTTGTGGAGGGTGGTTAATGAACCACTTTTCGAGACAGAGAACTTCTCAGAGGAAGAGATGGAGATTGTACACTCTACCCTTGAAGCTCTTCAACGGAAAACCAGTCAGTGGAGATACGTGATATTCGAAAACCGTCTTGATCCCTATATCAGGAATGGAAGATTTACCGAGCGTCCATTTTTCATGTACAGCAAGGCCGGTCCCAGGCGCGGAGACGTGGAAAGGCATTATCTGACAGCGGACCTGAACACAGAGCGGTGGGGGACAGCGGATGATACTTCGGGAGTTGCCGCTGAATACCTTCTTGAGCACCCCTGTGCTGAGCGGATGAACCTGACATTCATATCTTCCAGCCCAGTAGAGATCAGGAGGTATTCCGGCAGCAGCAGTGAATCACTGAGCAGTGACCGCTTTGGAATGTATACTGTTGGAATTTTCGATATTTTAGAAACAAATGAAGATGCCGTGTTTCTCTTTGAAATTTCGAGCACGAACGAGGTGGAGGTGCCGTACAGCCACGAATCGCAGCAAGATGATGAATCAAATCCTGTAAGCGCAATGATTGAAGTTTCTATCGAGGAAGGAAGGAAATACACATATATCGAACTTCTGAGGTTGGCCTGTCTTCAGCAGAGGGATCAGGTATTCGCGATCGCATTTCAAATGCTTTCAAACTCTTTTATGCATGACGGATACAGCACCGAGAGCCTTCCAGGTGATATCATAAAAAACGAAGCTCTTCTCTGGCCGGCCGTCAGGGAGATATCGGGCTCAACTGCGGGCAGTTCAATTATCACAGAAAGATTCATTATTACCGAAGAATTGCGGTGCCGGGCACTGAGAAAGGATATTGATTTCTGGATGTTCTGATCAGTATACCTCAGAAATCAAATTCCACCTGATCTATTTCAGCAGGAATTTCGGGTCCATGTTCCTGCTTTACCGCCTGAAATCCCGAAAAGAGTCAGCGATTCCCATCCGAACTGCTCTACCGCAGGTTTAAGAAAGGTGAATTTTATTTCAACTATGCACTTTTTGAGTTTTTCATCATCGAGTTTTTTCATTGCCCCTCGAATTCTCAGTTGAAGCTTTTCTTTACCCGGCGGTCTTCACCTGAATGAAATGGGCGAAAGCAAGATGTGAGGCGGGTACATTAACCAAAAACCCAGGAAATCAAGAGTGCCGATTCACAAGAGTGGAGAGCCTGAATCTTCATCATCTTGAAAGTACAACTCTCTTCTAATTATTGGCTCTCCCAGTTTGGCTACAGCGGCTTTTGTTATTTCATCATCAGTGATGATCTCCTTTTTGTCTGAGAGACCATACTCAATGAATTTATCGAAATAGACTCTGTCATTGTCTTTATAGCGAGATTTGATATTCTTGAACTGTTGTATTCTTGCGGAAGCTATATCTACATTAACATTAGTAAGTACCATTATTACTAACAAATATTTATCGTCAGCTTCGCAAAGCTTTATACGTTTCTCAATCTCACTTATGTGTATGTCAATATTTTCGTGTAGGCCAGTGTACATGTAGATCATATACTCTTTTGTAATTGCGTGAAAACATGATTCCTTTGTGTACTCTTCCTCAATATCGCCATATCTACTCAACATGCTTCTAATTTGAGGCTTCTTGAGTAATATTTCTATGCTACGTGAATCATCCTTCCTTCTACCAACATCCTTTGATTTTTCAATTCCAAATCTTACTCCATCACTAAATCCAATGAGGTATCCCTTGTCAGCACCCTGTTTGAAAGGTCTAGTCACAATATATTTTTTCACAACTAACAATATCGCAAGTACAGAAGCAACATTACTAAAAACCACGGTAACAATATTGATGATTGACAAAATAGCCTCCTTAAATAATCATCGAAATATAACTATCTGAGCTTATCAAAACACGGAAGCGGAGACTCGTCTTTTCCCATCATGTGTGTATCTGGTTCATATTAGAATTGCAGACGAAGAAGCGATGATAAGAAGGATTGTGGTAGAAAGGAAAATCCTTGTAGGAGTACTTCCCTCTTTTGTTGTAACGATACTGCTCCTTCAGTTTGCTTCACAGGTGCAAATCTTCTGTTCGATAAGACTTCATGTGCATTTGTAGTAAACGCGGCGTATCCATGTAAGACAGCTAACTTCAACTGTGATGGAAACGAGGATTATATCGCAATTGGATACGAGCCACACAGTATTAGTACATTCATTAGGAGCAGGTGACGGAACTTTTGCAGAGAAAATCTATATTTTCTGGAAAAAAGAATTGACGCTTGGCACAAGCCCCTTGCTGCAACGCTGTATTTAGCTGAACAGCCTTCATTATACTCCCGCCGCAAGCGACGGGCTATAAAGGTAACCGGGAAAACGAATTGATTGCTCACCCCACAGGATGGAGAATTAGACCCCTTTCGATTAAACCGTGAACGAATATGCTATAATCTTACAGCCCAGCGCAGTTTTGCGCTTGATGAACGCGGGTTGTCGTATTTTTCCTGAAAAGAAGGACGAACTGGACGGCGCACGCATTCAGAATAAATTCCCTGTTCGGTAAATCCCTTAAAGCTCTTCTTTACACGGCGATCTTCACCTGAATGAAATGAAAGAATTGCGACTCTGCCGCTGCTTTTCAGGCATTCCGGAATTGAACTGAGCAGTTGATCAAGAGCTTCAAATTCATTGTTTACTTCTATGCGAAGCGCCTGAAACACTCTCTGAATTGAGGGTTTGCATTCCGCGGGTTTAAGCCCTTTGGTCTGCAGTGTTTCGGCAATGACAGATGCGAGACCAGTGGTTGTCTGACATTCCTTCTTTCTCCGGAGAATGGTTTTACCAAGAAGCTTCGCGTATGGCTCATCCGCGTTTTCCACTAAAAGATCTGTAAGATAATCCTCTGTAACGCGAAAGATCAATTGAGCCGCAGTTTCGCCTGAAGAGTTATCAAGCCGCAAATCCAACGGAGCGGGATTCTTGAAAGAGAATCCTCTGTCGGGAGTATCCAGTTGCACTGAAGATACGCCTAAATCCGCCAGTATGAAATCAAATCCCTCAGGGCGCGCATCAAGACAATCCTTTATCTGTGAGAAATTCATGTGACGGCTTACAAACACGGATTTATCGTATCCGGAATTACGAATGCGTTTCTCTGTTTTTGCAAGCTCTGCAGAATCAACATCAATTCCTATCAACATACCATCGGGTATTATGCGCGACAGTATTCTACTGCTGTGTCCGCCGTATCCAAGAGTGCAGTCAATCCCGCTCATACCCTGCTTTAATTTTAGAGCTTCAATTATTTCACGTACACAGATCGGCAGATGCATCCCGGCAGGGGTTTGTCCCCGCTCGATTACTCTTTTTACATCATCCGGATACTTTTCCGGATTAAGCTCTTTGTACTTCTCTCTGAATTTACGAGGATGGGTTCCGGAATAGCGAACCCGGCGTGTGTGTTTTACCGGTTTCTCAGTCATACAAGACGACAGGAAAAGGTTTCCCGCTGTTTTGCCAGCATTGCCTCATAGCATTTCCTCCCCCTCTGCTATTGCCCCGTTTTCCTTCTTGAAAGCGACAATACCCCGGGAAGTTACTCCGGTCAACAACAGGGCCGGTTCTCTCCATTATTACGAAAGCAAGAAAGTGTCCCGATCATTCGCGGAACTCTTCCGGTATTCCGGTCAGATCGTTCCGTGAAACTTTTTCTGCTTTACTACAACCAGAGGAGTTGAAAGATGAGATTGAGGGGATGCTTAGAAAATATGAATAGGATTGAAAACATACTGGTGCGCTGTTTGTTTTCATGCTCACATTTTGTATTTTCACTAGTACCCATCCATTTTGACACACCGGAAATTCAGATAGAGACGACGCTCAGGAAGGTTGTGGTATTATGAGTACGGCAAGGAGTGTAGACATCGGAGCATTCTCCTTCATCGTTATAACATTGTTGCTGTTTTCATCTCTTTCAGTTGCTAATCCTCTGTTCGATGAACCATCCTATGTATTTGATCTGGATACCCCCTATCTGTGTGAGACTGCTGACTTCAACTGTGACGGGAATAAGGATTTTCTTGTAACTTCATACACACCACATCTGCTCAGTATCTTTCTTGGAACAGGTGATGGGACATTTACCTGTTCTCAGA
>JAIOSV010000087.1 GCA_021107435.1 Candidatus Sabulitectum sp.
CGCAACACCTCCGAGCGAAGAAGACAGAGGCAGAATTACCAGAATTGCCACTCTTACGGAAACCGCTGATCCGGCATTTACTGCACCGCAAGAAGTATTTACCCCAAAGAACTGGAACGTCACAGCAACGCCAAAAATTGATAATACACTCCAGAGAGTAAATCTTCAGCGTTCATACATGGCTTCAGCTGCCAACACCTCTCAGACCAGCACATATGTCACCCTCGGACAGGCGGCAGCCAGTCAGGGCAACTTCACAGCCATAGCGGGTAACTCATCAGGCAGAGACGGATACGGCAGTGGCCACCAGCCTTCACTTGCTGATGACAAGCCGCAGAGTCATGGTTCCCCGGCTATCGCCCAGAACAATCCTGATTCCGGAGAAGAGGATGAAGGCGATCAGCACGGTGAAGATCCTGACGTTGCCGCTGGATCCGCAAAGCCAGGGCCAAGGCCTGATTTTTCCCCAAATTACAACACAAGAGTACTTCCTGATCCGGAAAGACCGAGCCAGGCCTCTCTTCACCACCACGGTGACCAATCAGAAAACGAATTGCGCGACCCCGTGGCTGCCTTTCAACACCGCAGACCTGAGACCGACTAAGAGAAGCATTAATAGATTTGAAGGCTGGAGTTAAAGCTCCAGCCTTTTTTGTATTCAAGCAAAAGATCCAGCGGAGTTCTGTAAACTATGATTTGTTAAAATTTCCAGTGGCATCGTCATTTCTTAGTAGCCACTTCCATGCAGGGATGATATCTATTGTACCACTGCGTGTTTCCACAGTATTTTCATCCTGAAGGGAAACGATAGTACTCTTTGAAAGCTTCAGCTCTTCCATTGCCTCTTTAAGTGCCCGAATCTCTCGATCCAGAGTTTTCAAGTTTGTTAAGTCCGCACACACTTGAATGAGCTCGAATACAGTGTCTGTTTCCGGATCACCAGCAATGAAATCAACTTCATATTTAGTGTTTGTAATGTAGTAACTGATTGAGGCATCACGATGAGAATAAAATCGTTTTCGTAAATTCAGAAAAATGCAGTTTTCAAGTCTCGATCCCAGATTTGAAACTCCCGCAGATGAGACAGCAAAAGACAATCCGGGATCAATAGCATAGATCTTCCTGGGATTAACCTCTCTCACTCTTAAAGATCTGTTGAATACAGAAACTGTAAAAAGAAGAAAAGCGTCCTCAAAATGCGCAACAAGGTTATACAGCATTTCTTTACCTACTGAGATTCCTCTTGATTTAAAATCCTTAAAAGCTTTATTAACTGAAAACAGGGAACCTGAGTTTTGCAGAAGCATCCGGGCAAAAGATCTTACCGCATGGATATTCTTTATTGAATACCGCTCAATAATGTCTCTTACTAAAACCAGTTCAACATAATCCTGTAAAACTTGATTTCTATGATAATCATTCATTGATTGAATCCCCGGGAAACCACCCTTGTCAAGATACTTTTTGAATAGATCTTCCATATCAAATACTGCTTTACCCGGAGGATATTCTGATGGCAGTTCTATTTCATGGAAAAGCAGGAATTCTTTAAAACTCAATGGAAACAGCTCCCGGGCAAATCCCCGTCCTCTGAACTCAGTTGCCACCTCTGTAGAAAACAATTTTGCTGAAGAACCTGTGACATAAAGACTGGCACTGGGATTATCTGTTATTCTCCGGGCAAACCGGCTCCATCCGGAAATACTCTGAATCTCATCTAAAAACAGATGAAAGCTTCCTGCCCTGGCTTGTGGACTCATTCGAAAGAAAGCATCCAGAAGATCTGATAGAATCTCAGGTCCGTATGGATGTAATCTATCGTCTTCAAGATTCAGATACAAAATTGTTGAAGGATCCACTCCTTCTGAAATCAGTTTGTTTATGCATTGAAACAATCGAAAAGTTTTACCCGTTCGTCTCATTCCAATAATAACCGAGGCCATACCAGCCACCGGACTGATATCCAGTATTCGAGGTCTAAGATCAGGAATAGGCTGGGACAGCGAATCTGCTACAAATTGTTCTATGTGATTCACGATGTTTCCTCCCTGCAAGGAAACATTACCTATAATATGTCCTTGCGTCAAGGGAACATGAGAGATTCGCTACAATAGATTGAAGGCTGGAGTTAAAGCTTCAGCCTTTTTACGAGTAAACTTTCTATGTGACATCAATGCACATGTTTCCGGAATTGCTTGAGTAAAAAAGAGCCTACTGAAGGCCAATGCCTTGAATCTTGTTAGCGGATGCTTTTTCTATCAGTTCATGAAACCGAATCTCAGAAAAGTGCCGGGGAAGCTTCTTCGTGCAGCCAGCTTTAGAAAGAAGATGTTCAAGGGATATTCCTTTGCTCCTTAACCCCATTAAAACAAGAGCTTCTATTGCTTTTGCATCACCGGTACAGAAGAACAAGCCATCAACTTCCCGTTTAAGATGAATAACAGCAAGCGCTTCAATTTCTCCTGAATGAAGAGCTGAACACATTTGCGAATCAAAGAGATTCAATACCTGTATAATCTGCGCTGCAGTCGCACTGTGCATTACAAGTCTTTCGCCTTCAATGTTTTCCATCAGGTCAATATCGATTCTGACATCATCAGAATTCTTGTAGAAAAGAACCTCCTGCTTTACCATAGTTTCAGTCATCCATACCTCATAGCAAGAGAGCAGAACAGACCACACCCCTGCTTGATGAAGAGTTATGACCACATCAGAGTCAAGAAGTACTAATCGTGGCTTTATAGGCATTGTCATAGAGAAGAATATCGTATTTTTGGAGTTCATCGCTTAACTCAGAAACTGATGTCTCAAGTAAGTCAGCTAAACGACCAATTGAAATACTACTGTCATTGTAAGCCTTGTATGCCAATCGAACATATCTTTCAGGCAGGCGGGAGCTATGCGAACACTCATCCCTGCTAAGACCTTTGTCTAACTCTGAAAGCTCCTTTGAGGAAACGAAGGCATCAGGGGTACTCCTGGGAATCAATTCCAGGTTGGCAAGTCTCCACACAAGAGCAATGGTACTTACATCGTAGCTTCTGGCAAGCATCAGAATATCATACCACTGGATACTGCCGTCTGAAACGAACTTCTTGAAATCACTTCTTATGGATTCTTCCGGCATCAACAATGCGCTGGCGAAAATATTGGCAAGAGTTTCATTTCGCTTTTTAAATGAATCTGTCCACTTCTGTGGCTGAATTTCTGGACCCCAGGTTAAAAGATGAAAAAGCTCATGCCCCAGACTGTAGTTCTGTCTCCATCGCGGTTCCCTGGAATTTAACAAAATCCCAATACCAAAATCTCCTTTTGTACAAGCAGCAGAGGCTGAAGACAATTCTTTTGAAAAAACCCAGACTCCCCATTCATCTTCTATTGCCGAACGGATAGAGTAAGCTGGCTTATCTCCAAGTGACAAGGCTTTCCTGAAACGGTGAGCCCATTCATGCACATCCTCATAGCTGGTTGTCTGTGGTGAATAATGTGGAAGCTGAGGTAAAACACTACCATGATTTGAACCGGTACATTCAGCAACAAATTTGTAGTTGTTGCATCTTTGAACAAATTGAGATTCATCCTTTGAATCCACTGAGAGTTTTTCACTTCTCCACTGTACAACCGGTTTATTCAGGATCTTCAACCCAAGCAAATCCTTTACTTCAATGTGAAAGAAGCCGGACAGCACTGTTAACTCATAGGCTTTAAGCGCACGCCCCCCTTTCTCTATATCTGATATGCTCTGGGGGTGCTTAAGATCGAGAACCTCCGCCAATTGCCTTTGAGACAAGTTCCATGATTCTCTGAGTTTCCGGACACGCTTTCCTATTCTCAAATTAATTGCTTCTATGTGCAAACCTCCATATTCTATTTTTTCCTTACTAAGTATATGCTTTTCTAGCTTTGTGTCAAGATTATCTTGAACGTGCCTGGGAATGGCCAGACAGATTACTTAGCGGACAACTAACTGAAATCTGGGGAATCCGTGCCAGCAACAGGACATCCAATGTTCGAGATTTCGGATCAGAAACCGATTCAGGAACCAGACAGATCGGGTGATGTCAAACATTCAAGAGCTTAAATTGAAAAGGCAAAGAAATACCTCAACTACTAACCAATAGTATCATTTGAAGACCTAAAGAGAACAGTTGAGTTCTATGTGGAGCATGGGTTTGGGAAGTAGAACTGCATGAACCATGCCATATTTATTAACCCATTCCATCTCCTTACTCCTAATTCCGAACCCAAACAGAATTCTATTTCACCTCTTCAATCAGCAGCACTTCTTTAGACGAGCAGATAATTACAAGCTGAATCAACTGGCAGGTGATCCTGCGGCTCTTCTTGTAGTTAAGTAACTGGATGGTAGCTTCCTGTTTAACCGTGTTGATCAAAGCTTCAAGCTTATCCGGGGCTGAAGGAAGATCATCAGATTTGATGTACTTCAGCTCAACCAGATATTCATAATTGGTAAGGTCTGTGGTGAAGTAGTTCTTTCTGAAAAAGAAGTCGGCATAGCCCCGGTTCATCTCCGGTTCACTCTCTATGAAGTAAAGAGGGGTTACATTAAGATATGCAAGCAGAAACATCTTGATGCTGTGTTCACGCAGCACAAAGTCTCGCAGTGAAGAGGCTGCATAAAACTCGTCTAAAATGTAAGAGAACAGCTTCTGCCACTGACCTTTGAAGGCAGTGTTGGAGAATTCTTTCTCTAGAAGGTCCGTGTCTATTTTAAGTTTAAACTGTTCTGTCAGTGCTTGTCTGATATAACCGTAATGCATCACTTTGATTACTTCATTGGGAATTGTCAGCAAATATTTTGAACTGAAATAGTGTTCTTTGATAGTAAGCAAACCGAGATAGTACAGAAATGATTTAAATTTATCTTTTTCTACAATGTCACTAAGTGCAAAGCTGTGAATA
>JAIOSV010000086.1 GCA_021107435.1 Candidatus Sabulitectum sp.
CCGGAAAGTAGTAAAACTGACCCAGGTGGTATACAGCAAAGAGGACGGATGTTGCTGCCAACCCGGTCTTCAACCCAAAGTTCATGCGGATCACCGGCAGCAGCAGGATGGCAAAGAGGGGATAATAGGAAACCTGAAACAGCGTAGTCCCAATAAAGTGGATCATAAAGTCAAACGCCGGGATGTTCATAGTCAAGAGCCGGGTCAGTGATTGCTGATTTACCAGGAATGTATAGAGGGCGACAATAGCTACTCCCGGCAGCCAGTTCTTGCGCCGAGGCCAGAAGGAGAATTCCAGACCCCATTTTCGGGCAAGCCACAGGGGCAGGGCAATGGAAAAGACTGGAATGGCCAGAAGCCCAATGAGCATGCCGGCGATAGGTTCCATCGTTTCCAGCGTGCCATTTTTCTCGCCGAGATAGTTCAAGACGTTGGCGATCAGCAACAGCAGTGTATAGATCAAATAGATACTCAATGCGATGGTCAGTTGACGCTTCTTGCCAGGCGTAGTCGTTTTGTTCACAGCCAAAGCCATAGTTTTGCTCCTTTGTTATACAATATGATATATACAATCTTGTACATAAATCAAAAAAAAGAGAAAAGGGCTTCAAGGATACTCCCCCCGCTCCACCTTATCCAGCAAATCCCGCGTCCAATCCAGCTCGGCCTGGAAGTGGGCCAGCGAATGGTCAAAGATGACCGCCGCAGAGCGGGGCATATACTCTTGCGCCAATTGCTCGGTTCGATGGATGGTGACGTGCTGGACGGTGGCCTGAAGTTGGGCCATCCGTTCCCGCAGGTAACCTTTCATCTCCTCGACAGGCAGCGCCTCTGTGAAAAAGAGGCCAATGTCGAAAGCAAAGTGGCGACGTTCCGCCTCGCTCCACACAACCCGCAACAAGCGTAGAAACTCAGCCCGCCCGGCACTGGTGATCTGGTAAATGCTGCGCGAGGGACGACTGCCCTCTTGCTCGGAGGCGACCTTTTCGATGAACCCTTCCTTGGCAAGTTTGCTCAGAGCAAAGTAGATGGAGCCAAAGGCGATGGAAGTCCAGTCGCCCATGCGTTTCTCAATGATTTGTTTGATCTCGTAGCCATACAGCGACTGCTCTCGCAACAAGCCCAGTATAACAAGCCGGGTGGAAATATTCGCTCCATTCTTTTACGGTCATTCACGATCAGTATACAACCTTGTATATTTTACCGCGAATGATCAAAGTTGTCAAGTCAGGATTTCAGTTAAAACTCGATTGCTCTCATTTCCAGTCTGGCGGTGTAGTGGCGGCAAAGGGAGCAATTTGGGTAAAGCGACCAACTGAAGCAAAACCAGATATGCTGAGCTGGACTTAGCCACCTGCGGTGGTGTCCTTAATTTATCTCAGCTTACAAATTTCATATGATATTGTATAGCAAACCCAGTTCGTTATCATCAATCTCAGTTACTCTGTTCCAGCATTTCAAGCCGGTATACTCTTGAGTGAACATCAGAATCGGTGATTGCTCCAAGGATACCGTTCTCATCTGCATGGAACTCTAGATCCGGATTTGATGTAAACTTCTCCAGAGAAGCCCTGAATTGCAGATCACCGGACAAATTCCATACATCGAAAGTGAACTTATCCTTTGCATCCATTCTCTGTACCCAGAGATTTCTGTCAGCATCTACTCCAACAAGAGTGATCAGCTTGTGATAAGGAAGCGGTTCATAACCTCCTGTATATGCGCTATCCCATATGTGATTTTCCTCGAATTCAGATAGCTCAATGGCCAGTTCCTCGCCTGTCTTTGCAAGACGATCGACTTCTGGACAAATCTGCCTTTGTACTGTTCCATCTGAGGAGAGGACGTTAATAATGTAATCGGTATGATCAGGAACGATGTACACCAATCCGTTTGGATCAACTTCGAAATCAAGGATATCTATTTGCGTGTACAAGCTGGGATCAGACATCCCTCTGCGGACCTCGATATACCTTACAGATGGTTCCGGGCTTGAATCAAACCTGCCAACGTAGAAGTTGAATCCCTCTATTTCACCATCGCAAAATTCAACATCGAAAACAACACCAACCAGAGAATTCGAATCAATCGGCAAGAAGTGCTCGGGTATCTTCCATTCACTTTCAAGATAATTCCCAAGGTAACGCCCTGAGATGTCATACTCCATGACCAGACATTTGTAGTCGTCCGCAACAAGAATCCTTCCATCGGGCATTACACACATACTTTTTGGGGATGCCATTTCTCCGGGACCTCCACCAGTACTGCCATAACAGGAAGCGTTACCGTTTTCCTGCACAATCCTGATCTTTCTGGCTACAGCGTCCAGCAAAACAATGGAACCATCTGAAAAGGAGAAGTAACCATTGATGCTTCCAATCATGTTGAGAGAGTCTCCTATTTCAACTCCAAATGAATCAGCTACAGAAAGTTGATACAGGGGCAGATTGTTTGGAGTTGCTTGAGAGGATTGCAGTGATTCTGAGTCACAGGAGGTAATGAGAAGTAAGGAAAGAATAATCAAAAACCTTAGGTGCTCTGTTTTCATAAATTCCTTTCTCGATGAATGTTTGAACTCGCTGGTTTTTACGCAACGTAAGCGGAGTAAAATCCAGTGTAGTGATTTGTTATGTGAGATTAATTCAGCGTTTATCATTTTTCATTTTTGCAATTACTGATATCCAGCCATTTTTGGACTTGTTATCGATAGAGACATGTTCAAAATATTTTTTCCTTTATTGCTGCTTCTGCAATTGCTTTTACTGCATTACCACCACCACACCCAATATCAGGACAAATGTAGTTTTCATTGATAGAACAATTCTGTAATCCCCATTTATGAATATTGCTATGACGGTACCAAATAGTCCAGAAGGTTTTCCTCCCTGCTCTTGCATTTTCTTTGTCAAACTCATAACTCGATTTATACTCCGGTTTCTTTTTTCCCACAATCGAGGTAGGACTGCCAGTTACCTGACAGCCCCCCCCCCAGAAATCCCTGCTTGCGGTACAATCGCACAGGGCTCCTCGGTATTACTCGCTTCGTACAAAAGCATGAGTCATTCCCAGTACCCAACAATTCGGGGCTCAGGTATCTGAAAATGCTTCAGCATCTCATTAAACCCGTGCCAGTTGCAGCTCTTACGCTGATTTCGCCGGTTCAACCATTTGAACACGATTCTACACACTTTGAAGTAGTATACCTTCAACATTCGGCTGTTGCCAGAGACACCGTAGTAATTCCAGTGTCCCAGTAACTTCTGTCGCAGTTTCTTCATAATGACTGCGGTTCTGTGTTTGTTTCGATCTGCTCTTATCCATTTACGGGTATTGGCGAGTGCGATCCGAAGCTTCGTCTTCGATGTCTC